>CAIQNV010000103.1 GCA_903873295.1 uncultured Elusimicrobia bacterium | reverse complement strand
GCGCGCCCTGGAAGATGGAAACCCTTGCGTCGGTTTTCCCCCCGCCTTGGGAATTTATGGCGGGGCCCCCCCATCCGCAAAGGGCGCGCGGGGGACTTCCCCGGCCGCCCTCTCAATTGCCTATTTGGAGTCTTTTCCGCCTGCTGTGCGGGAGAGGTGGGAAATTTCCATGAATTCTCTTACGCCTTTATTTTCCGACTGGCGGAATTTGGCGGGTTCGGACACCTCTACGAACGCTGCCCCGTTAAGCATAGCCACCCGGCTTGAAATTTCAAGGGCCAGATTCAGATCATGCGTAACCACGACCGAAGTAATGTTGAGCTTCTTCTGCATGTCCAGAATAAGGTCCTTCACCATGCCCGTGGTCACCGGGTCAAGACCGGTGGTCGGTTCGTCGTAAAGCATATACTTCGGTTCCGCCGCCACGGAACGGGCCAGCGACACGCGCTTCTTCATGCCTACAGAAAGCTCCGAGGGCTTCAAATTTTCCACGTCCTTAAGCCCCACCAGCGCCAGCTTCTCCCTGACAATGCGCGGGTAATCGCTTTTGGGGATATCGGTGAGATATTTCAGGCCGAACGCCACGTTTTCCAGCACGGTCAGGGAGTCGAACAGCGCGCCCTCCTGGAAAAGATAGCCGAAACTGCGCCGCACCCGCGCCAGGGCAAATTCATTGGAGGTAGAGCCGATATCCTGCCCATCCACGATTATCTGCCCGCTCTCCGGTCTAAGCAGGCGTATGAGACATTTAATAAAAGTGCTTTTGCCGATACCCGACGGCCCGATAACGCTGAATAGCTCGCCGTCCTTTATCTCGACGGAGATATCCTTAAGTATTATCTTTTCCCCAAAAGCCTTATTTAAATTCTTAATTTCAATCATACCTTTCCACCGCCCTTAAGGCACGTCCGGGGGCTTGCCCTGAGCAACCGTTGCGGAAGGGGGGCCCCGCCTCGGGGGGGAACCACGCAAGGGTTCCCTCTTCCCGGTTGAGCAGGGCAAGCTCCCGGACGGGCCGGCCCTTTATATTCCGACAGCCACCAGCAGCGCGCTGATAAAATAGTCCATAACCATCACCAGCACCATGCTGGCCACCACAGCCTCCGTGGTGGCCTTACCCACACCCTCCGCTCCGCCCTTGGTATTAAGCCCCTTGTAGCAAGAAACGGTCGCTATCATGAAGGCGAAGAAAAAAGTCTTAAGAAAACCGTGCATAAAGTCGCTTATATCAAGAAAGGTAAAGATATCGTTCATGTAGACCGACGGAGAAACCCCCAACTTCACCACCGCCACAAGGAGCCCGCCCAGTATCCCGAGGAAATCCGCGAAGACGGTAAGCAGCGGAAGCGTTATCATGAAAGCGATGTAGCGCGGCACCAGCAGATAGCGCGTCGGATTGGTGCCCAGCGTATAGAGCGCGTCTATCTGCTCCGTCACCTTCATGGTGCCTATCTCGGCGGTAACCACCGCGCCGGCACGCCCGGCTACCACTACGGACGTCAGCACCGGACCAAGCTCCTTCAGTATTGAGAAGGCGACCATAGTGCCTACATACATCGGCTCGTTAAAAAGATTTTTCATGGACTGGCCCATCTGCAGGGCCAGCACCATGCCGGTAAAAAAGCTGGTCAGCACGGTAACGGTCAGCGAATCCACGCCGATCTTAACCGCCTGCTTGGCGGTCTCTCTAAGCTCGAACTTGGAACGGAAGAACCAGAAAATAACGGATTTAAGCGTCAGCGCCGCCGAACCCAATGCCTCGGCCAGACTCAGGAACTCGCGTCCGACGTTTTCAAGTATAGGATGTCTCATTCCACGTAAACCCTCGGCACCCGCGCGGAGATAAGAGTGACTATCTCATAGGTGATGGTGCCCGCTATGCCGGCCAGCTCGGCCGCGGTTATCTCCTCGGAGCCCTGCCGGCCCAGCAGCACCGCCTCCGAGCCGACGGCGGCGTCCCTCACGGCCGTAACGTCCGCCATGATCATATCCATGGTAACATTTCCGAGCACCCTGCAGCGCAGCCCGCCGATCAGCACGTCCGCCCTGTTGGAGAACCGGCGGAGATAGCCGTCGCCGTAGCCGGCCGGCAGGGTGGCTATCTTCATGGGCCGGTCCGCCCTGAACGATTTATCGTAGCTGATATAGGCGCCCTCGCGCACGGTTTTTATGAAAACTATGCTGGTCTTGAGCGACAGGGCCGGCTCGAACCCCGCGGCCAGGCCGTAGGCCGCTATGCCGCAGCGCACCATGTCGCGGCGGCTCTCCGGCAGATTCACGGCCGCGCAGGAATTCGCCGCGTGCAGAAGGAGGCCGCGCGCCCCGCGCGCCGCCAGCTCTTCCGCCGTCTCGCCAAAAAAACCGAGCTGTTCCGCGGTATACCGGGGGTCGGTGTCGGCGCTGGCCAGGTGGGTGTACATGCCGCCCACGGAAACGGCGCCGGAGGCCGAAAGCTCGTCGTAAATTTTAAGCGCCGAGGGCTTGCGCGCGCCTATGCGCCCCATGCCGGTCTCGAGCTTTATGTGGCAGACGGCCTTTTTCCCGAGCTTGCGCGCCGCGTCGATCACCTGCCGGGCCGCGTCAAGGCTGGCGATAGTCACCAGCAGATCGGCGCTTATCGCCTCCACAAAACTTTCAAAAGGATAAAGGCTGCCCAGCACCAGCACCGGGCTTATTATGCCCGCGGCGCGCAGGGCCAGGCCCTCCTCCACGGAGGACACGCCGAAGCCCCAGGCCAGTTTTTCCCGCTCGGCCAGCCGGGCGAGCTCGGGGGCGCCGTGGCCGTAGGCGTTCGCCTTGACCACAAAAAGCAGCCGCGCGGGCGCGGCTGTCTCTTTGAGCTTTTGCAGATTGCTTCTTACGGCGGAAAGCCGTATCTCGGCGCGGGTCGGCCTGAGTGTTATGGCCATGGCGTCCGGTCTTAAAACACGGCCTCTTCGGCTATCGGTTCCATCGCGTCGACGACCGGGTTCTCGAACTTGGTGAACTCGTGGAAGAAAGCCAGCTCGACGTCGCCTACGGGCCCGTTGCGCTGCTTGGCGATTATCAGCGTCGCCTTGTTCTTGATCGTCGGGTCCGTGCGGTTGTAATATTCCTGGCGGTGGATCAGGGCCACCACGTCGGCGTCCTGCTCGATGGAGCCTGAATCGCGCAGGTCGGAAAGCTGCGGCCTGTTGTCGGTCCGGGCCTTATCCTCGCTGCGGCGGTTAAGCTGCGAAAGCGCCACCACCGGCACTTCCAGGCTGCGGGCCAGGTCCTTGAGCAGGCGCGAGATCTCGGAAACCTCCTGTTGCCGGCTCTCGGTCTTGCCCGCGCCGCGGATGAGCTGCAGGTAGTCGATGACTATCAGGCCGAGCGCCTTGTTCTCGGCCTTGAGGTGGGTCATGAGCTTGCGGGTGCGGTTGCGGATCTCAAGGATGTTCAGGCCCGGGGAATCGTCTATATACAAAGGGGCTTTGGAAACTTCGCTCGTAAAGCGGGTAAGCTGCGGCCAGATCTCGCGCGCCAGGCGCCCGGTGCGCACCCCGCTCAGGTCGGCGCGGGCGGCGGAGCAGATCAGACGCTGCATGACGGAATACTTGTTCATTTCCAGCGAAAAGAAAGCGGTGGGGATGTTCTTCTCGACGCAGGCGTGGTAGGCCATGTTGAGGGCCATGGCGGTTTTGCCCTGGCTGGGGCGCGCCGCCAGGATTATCAGGTCCGAATTCTGCAGGCCGCCGGTCATGTAGTCCAGCTTGGTAAAGCCGGTCGGCACCCCGGTGATGGCGCTGTGGTTGGAATAGTTCTTCTCTATGCGGCTCAGGACCTCGGACGCCAGCTCCGACGCCGGACTGAAGCCGAGGGAGGTGTTGCGCTGGGCCACGCTGAGGACCTGCTCCTCCGCGAAATCCATTATTTTATTAACGTCTTCCGCGCCGTCGAAGGATTTTTCCACGATGCTGGTGGACACGCGGATAAGCTCGCGCAGCAGGGCTTTTTCCTTCACTATCTGCGCGTAGGCCTGCGTATGGGCCGACGTGGAGACCTTCTCCATGAGGTCGGACAGGTACTTCTGCCCCCCCAGGTCCTCCAGGCGGCCGCTTTTTTTAAGCTCTTCCGAAAGAGTGACCACGTCCACCGGCAGGTTGCGCGTGCGCAGGTCCAGGATGGCCTCGTAGATCCTGCTGTGGATATCGCTGTAGAAATGTTTGGGCAGGAGAACTTCAGTGACGTTCTCTATGACCTCTTTTTCGATAAGCATGGCTCCGAGAACGGCCATTTCCGCCTCGGAAGAATGTGGAGGAACCTTGCTGTAGGTCATAGGACTATGCCCCCCTGCGATTTTTTTAAATTTAAGCCCGGGCTTCGGCCGGAAGGCCTGGGCGCCGGGCTTAAAGGAGTGTGTTTACTTGCTCTGCGCCGAAACCGCCACCTTGATCTTGGCCGCGATGTCCTGCTTCAGGACGATCTCGACTTCGAAGGTGCCGACGGCTTTTATGGAGGCCGCCAGGCGTATCATTTCCTTGCTGACGTCCATGTCGGCGGCGGCGAGATTCTTTATTATATCGCTCTTTGCGACCGAGCCGAACATAACTCCGTCCTCGGAAACGGGCCGGGAAAAGGACAGGGTGATGGCGCCGAGGCGCTTGGCCAGATCTTTGAGCGCGCCGTCTTCGGCGGCTACGCGCTTGCTGCGCTTGTCGGCGCTGTTCTTCCAGGCTTTAAGCGCGCCCTCGGTGGCTGTTTCCACCAGGCCGCGGGGCATCAGGAAGTTGCGGGCGTAGCCGTCTTTCACGGTCTTTATCTCGCCGGAGCGGCCCAGGTTATTAACGTCTTTTTTAAGTATAACTTTCATTTTTATGACTCCGTAATTAGGTCTGAAGCTTTAAGCTCTGAGGCGCGGCTTGCGGCGCGCTTCAGCTCCGGGAATTTAGCCGCTGTAGGACATGAGGGACAGGTTGCGGTTTATCTTGACCGCCCTCATTATCTGGCGCTGGTGCTTGGCGCAGGCGCCGGTGATGCGCCGCGAAAGCATTTTGCCGGTGTCGGTGCAGAAAGTCTTAACTATCTGCGCCTGCTTATAGTCCACCAGGTCGATGTGCTCGGCGCAGAGCCGGCACACTTTGCGGCGCGGGGCGAACCTGCCGCGGCCGGGACCGCCGGGGCGGCGGGGGCCGGACGACTCGCGGTGCATGGGCGGCGCGCCTGCGGGCCTGGGGGCTGCGGGCTGAACGGGGGGGGTTGTTTCGTTGTTCTCCATAATGTGTGCTCCTGCGCTGGTTTATCCTGAAAATTTAAAACGGTACTTCTTCTATGCCTGAAACGTCGCTCTTTGGTTCCGTTCCGGAGTGGGCCTCTTCTCCCTCGTGGGGGGCCGCTTCGCCGCCTTCCGCCGCCGCCGCGTCCTGGGTCAGCAACTGCACTCTGCGGGCGGTCACCTTCATCTCTTTGCGCTTCTGTCCCGTCTTGTCTATATACTCCGAGGCGGTCAGGCGTCCCTCGATAATAACGGGGCTGCCCTTCTTCATCTTATCCTTGCAGCGCTCCGCCGCGGGGCCCCAGACGGTCACGGACACGAAAGTAGTGTCGTCCTTCCATTCGCCGGTGGCGGCGTCTTTAAAGCGGCGGTGTACAGCCACTGAAAAAGAGCTCATCCCCTGGCCCTTCTGGGTAAAGCGCAGTTCGGGATCGCGCGTAAGACGGCCGGCGATCAAAACCTGATTCAGCTCGGGGACCCGTATATCCATATCTCACCCGCGAGGGCTGTTTAGGCTTTTTTTACGGGTTCCGCGTTCGCCTTTATCATCATGGAGCGAAGCACAGTTTCCTGCAGCTTGAGGCTGTGGGTTATGCCCTTCACGCTCTCGGGAGCGGCCTTGACCTTCATATAGACGTAGAAGCCGTCGCGGTTCTTGCCGACGGGGTGGGAGAACTTTTTGCGTCCCAGCCTGTCTTCGGCAAGCACTTCGCCCTTCTCGTCGGTGAGGATCTTCTTGGCTTTTTCCACGGCTTCGCCGACTTCCGCGTCGGTAAGCTGGGGATTGATAATCAACATTAACTCATAGGTAGTCATAGTAGTTTAAGGATAGCAAATTAGGGGCGCTTTATCAACACAAGAATTTGTTCCCCCGAAGCCCCGCTAAAGGGGCGCCTCTTGAAATCCCCGTATCTGGCCGCCGCCGCAAAGCCGTTATAGTGGGCCAGGGCCAGCAGCTCCTCAGGGTAAAAACAGCGCAGATTAAGGTTCTTTCCGGCCGTTTTCCCGGTTTTCTCGCTCCTGTAATGCCAGGTAATGCGCGAAACCTGCGCCGCCTTATCATAGGAATAGGTCTCATTTACAAGGATCCTGCCGGGCCCGGCGGGGTCCTGATAATAGGCCACCGGCAGCATTTCTTCCGTGTCGCGCACCAGGCAGTGAGGATTCGGGTTGAAAACGTCGAACACGAAGCGCCCGCCCGGGGCCAGATGAGCGGCGACGGAGGCGAAAAGCCCCTCCAGCTCCTCCCGCCTGGCCAGATGCTGCAGGGAATGGAAGGCCATGAAGATCAGCTTGAATTTCCGGCCCAGGCTGAATTTCCGGGCGTCGCCGCGCAGGAAAGGGATCTCCAGGCCGGCCCCGGCGGCTTTTTCCCGGGCCCGCTTCAGCATGGGGGCGGCCAGGTCCAGGCCTGTTATATCTATCCCTTCCTTCTTCAAAGGAATGGTAAGCCGGCCGGTGCCGCAGGCCAGCTCCAGCACCGGACCCCGGGCTTTTTTAGCCTCGGCCAGGTAAAATTCAAGATCGCTCTGCACAGGCGCGTTGAAAGCGTCGTACTGCAGGCCGTCCCAATAGATCTCGGAGCCGTCGGTTCCCCTGGAAGTCATACGGTATTTTACCATTTCCAAGGCCAGGGATTATTCCCAAGGGAGGCGGGCGACGCGGGGGCCGGAACGCAAAACGCGGTCGGCCACACCGTGTCCTCCCTCATCCTCAGGCCTCGGCGCTACGCAAGCCTCGTCCTTCGGAAGGTTTTGCTTATCCGGCCCCCGCGTCACCCGCCGGTATCCTCATCACTTGCTATAATTCCTATGATGTTTAGAGAGATAAATTTCAGGGCCGCCCTTGCGCCCGCCGCCATTTTACTGGCGGCCTTTCTGGCTTTCGGCCTTACGCTGCGGGTGGGATTTATGTGGGACGACCACCGCATGATTGAGCAGAACCCGCACCTGTCGCTCAGCGCCGCCAACCTGGCGGGCGCCTTTAAAGGAGATCCCTTCCACCAGGGCCTAAATTATTACCGCCCGCTGCAGACCGTCAGCAATATGGCCGATTTCGCGCTCTGGGGCTACCGGCCTTTCGGCTACCACCTTACAAACTTTTTTTCCCACGCCGGGGCGGCCGTGCTGTTCTTTTACCTGGCTTTGGCCCTTGGTTTCGCGCGACCGGCGGCTTTCTGGGCCTCGGTCCTGCTGGCCGCCCACCCCGCGGTGGTGGAGCAGCTGCTGATAGTTGCCGGCAGGGCGGAGCTGGCCTCCACCGCCTGCATACTGGCATCGCTGCTGCTCTTCCTTAAGAACAGGACGGCGCTCTCTTTTGTTTTTTTCCTGGCCGCCGCGGGCTTCAAGGAGAACGGGCTGATCACCCCGGCGCTGGCCGCGCTCTGCCTTTGGTATTTAAAGCGGGAAAAAAAAGACTATCTGAAGCTGCTCCCTTTCCTGATTTTTATCCCGGTTTATCTTTTTATCCGCCACGGGGCTCTGGGCATGGGCGCGCTATCGAAGGGCTGGCTGCCGGTGCTTTCCGGACTGTTCCTGAAAGTGCCTCAAACCGTCCCCATCTACCTTAAGGAAGCTCTGCTGCCCTTCGATATGCACTCCCACCGCATGCAGCCGGAATATTTATTCCTCCGCTATGCCGCCCTGCCGGCGCTGGCGGGCGCGGCTTTCCTTATTGTCGGGAAAAGCGGGCGCGCTGCGATGTTCTGCGCGGCCTGGTATCTCCTGAACCTGGCCCCCAAGCTGCCGCTGCTGGCCGCCAACGACCTGATGCTGGACCACTGGGTTTATCTGGCGAATGCCGGGCTCTTCCTATGGGCGGCCGCCTGGCTGACGGCGCGCGGGCGGGCGCGGCCGGTCCTTCCGCTGGCCGCGGCAGTCCTGATCCTGGCCTCGGTCTTTAATATACCCCGACGGAACACGGATCTGAAAATTTACGAACACGCCGCGCTCCGGTCTTCGTCAAAACCCATGCTTTACAACCTGGCGAGGGAATATTATTTTTCCGGCAGAGCGCTGAAAAGCCGGGTTTTGCTCGAGAGGATAGTTAAAGAGGAGCCCGGCAACATCCTCTACCTGAACGGCCTGGCGCTGGCCCGCTGGAAAACCGGCGAAATTCCCGGCGCTCTGGCCGCGCTGGAAACGGCGCTCGAGAGAAACCCGGGTGACGCCGAAACTCTCTTTAACAAATACTGCGTACTGGCCGGAAGGCACAAGGAAGCGGCGGCCGCGCTGGCGGAGCTTGTCGGGGCCAATCCCGATTACGCCCCGGCCCTGCTTATTCTTGCGCGCGCCGACTCCGACTCCGGACGGGGGGCTGAGGCAGCGGCTTTGTACAGTAGAATACTTAAGAGCAACCCGGACGACACCGAAACGCTCAACGCTTACGGCGTGCTGCTGGCCCGGCAGGGGGATTATGCCGCCGCCGGCGAGCTTTTCAGCCGCGCGCTGCGGCTTTCCCCCGGACTCCAAAGCGCCGCCCAAAATCTGGCCCGGCTGGAGAAGATCAGAGCGGCACAGCGACCTTGATCACTATCTTTATTACCGGAGCGGGAGCGCCGGCCGTCAGCCTGGGGGCGTGGGCGTCTTCCGGGTAAAGCACGGCCAACTGCCCCTCCTTAAGATGCTGAGGGGCCCACAAACCGGATGGGACGACGCCGAAGCAGGCGTCTTTTTCCCGGTCGTAAACCTCGGTCACCGCCAAACTGTCAAGCGCGGCCCGGCCTATGATCTCAGCTCCGGAAGCCACGAACTGCACGTCGATATATTTTCTGTGGGCCTCAAACTTCGGCTCAGCCGGGTTTATCGTTTCATAGCGCTGCACCAGGGCGAAGACCCTGTCGCCGTCTATTTCGTATTTCCCGTCCGGCAGGTCCCGGATATCCAGCCGGCGCAGGAATTCCAGCGCCTTCATAAAGCCGGGCGCGGCGGGAACCAGGCGCTCCGCGTTCTTAAGGTCTGTAAAGATCATGAGCTTATCCTACCAGGGATTCTCAAGGTCGCCAGGGACAAAGAGATGTTTCCTTTGTATAAAATAAGTCGGAACGGCGGGAGCGGTCTTTGAACCGGCTCCGCCGCCGTGCAGCAGGCGGAAAACAAAAGCCAGGGGAGTTAAAAGAAGAAAGTAGACGGCGCCGAGCACGATCTTCGCGTTCACCGCCCCGAGCGCCGCGGAAAAGCGCAGCCACAGTGCGGTCAGGCGTGCGGCGGCTTTCCGGAAAAACAGCGCCAGCAGCAGCAGGCCCAGCGCAAGCAGGAGGAACACCGGCTTGCGGAAGACCAGATAAAGAACCAGCGAGGCCGCGGCGAGCAGGGCCGGCGTCTCTAGATCTTTTTCGCGCGCGGTATATTTTCTCATCTTAAAAAACCGTGTAAATGAACGGCGCCACTGCCGTACCCGAGGTCAGCACCAGCAGCGCACCCGTCAGCACCAGCACCAGAATGACGGGCAGCAGCCACCATTTTTTCCGCTCGCGCAAAAAATTCCACAGATCTTTCAGCAGCTCAATCATATTTCTCCCGGCCTGCGCCTTCCTCCCGCGCCGGGGCGGGAGGTTGTTTCTTTTTGTCGAAAAGCAAATTACCCAGCACCAGATAATCCATCTCCGTGCCCATGAAACAGCGGTAGGCGTCGGCCGGCGTGCCGACGATGGGCTCGCCGCGCACGTTAAAGCTGGTATTGAGCAGCAGGCCGCAGCCGGTGCGCTTCTTGAACGCGCTTAGCAGCCTGTGGAACACGGGATTGGTGTCGGCGCTCACGGTCTGCACTCTGGCCGAATAATCCAGGTGCGTCACGGCGGGGATGGCGGAGCGCGTGAAATAAAGCCTGTCCAGCGGCGGGAGGGAGCCGCTGCCCACGGGCGGCGGCCGGCGCCGGTCCTCCCGCACATGGTCCAGCAGCAGCATATAGGGCGAGGAGCGGCCTTTTTCGAACCACTCCCCGGCGTCCTCCGCCAGCACCGACGGGGCGAACGGCCTGAAGCTTTCCCTGTGCTTTATCTTCAGATTCATTTTTTTCTGCATCTCCGGGCTTCGGGCGTCGCCGAGAATGCTGCGGTTGCCGAGCGCCCGCGGCCCCCACTCTTCGCGGCCCTGATACCAGCCCACTACGGCCCCCCCGTCCAGCAGTTCGGCCGTTTTCGAGTAAAGCTCCCCGTCCTCAAGCCGCCCGCATACGGCGCCGCAGCCGGCCGCCATCGCCAGCGCCTGCGCCTCAGAATACTCGCTCCCCAGCAGGGCACCGCGCATGCTGTCTTTACCGCCGCCGGCTTCCCGCGGCTCGCCGAAATAGATATGGTGGGCCGCCAGCGCCGCGCCGAGAGCCCCGCCCGCGTCTCCGGCCGCCGGCTGTATCCAGACGCCGTCGAAAATATTCTCCCGCGACAGCCTGCCGTTGGCCGCGCAGTTAAGCGCCACCCCGCCGGCGAGGCAAAGGTTTCTGGAGCCGGTCAGCTTTTTCGCCTCGCGGGCCAGCCTGAGGATCGTCTCCTCGGTCACTTCCTGTATGGCCAGGGCCATATCGCAGTATTCCTGCGTCAGCCCGGCCTCCGCGCCGCGCGCGGGCAGGCCGAACAGCTCGGCCCATTTCCCGTCTTTGACCATGCGCAGCCCGGCCGCATAATCAAAATATTCCTGGTTCAGGCGCAGGGACCCGTCCGGCTTTATGTCCGCGAGCGACGAGAGGATCTTCTCTTTTATTTTCTTCACGCTGTCCGAACCGCGAGCGCCGTAAGGGGCCAGGCCCATCAGCTTGTATTCGCCGGAATTCACCCTGAAGCCGGTGTAATAGGTGAAAGCCGAATAAAGCAGGCCCAGCGAATGCGGAAAATGCTGCTCGCGCAGGACCTCGATATCCCTGCCGCGGCCATGGCCGATCATGCCGGTGGCCCACTCGCCCACGCCGTCCACGGTCAGGATGGCCGCTTCCGCGAACGGCGAAGGATAGAACGCGCTGGCGGCGTGCGAAAGATGGTGCTCCGGAAAAAGCAGCTTCACTTTGCCGGCGTCGAAAGGCCCTGTCTCCGAAAGCTTGTCCCGCAGCACTTTCTTCAGGAACAACTTCTCTTTCAGCCAGCCCGGCATGCCCGCGACGAACTGGCCCGCGCCTTTAGGGGCGGAGGCGTAATGTGTCTCGAGCAGGCGCTCGAACTTAAGCAGCGGCTTTTCATAAAAGACTACGGCATCCAGGTCGGAGGGGGCCAGCGGTCCGCCGCCCGGCAGATAGCGGCCGCCCCGCTCCAGGCAGGCGCGCACGGAGCCGCAGGGGAAAGAGGCGTCGTGCTTCACCCGCGTAAAGCGCTCTTCCTGCGCGCAGAATATTATTTCCCCTCCTACTATCAGCGCCGCGGCTGAGTCGTGGTAAAAAGCGGATATCCCGAGTATCTTTTTCGGCATTCAGGGCCTGCCGGCGGCGCGCCGGCGCACGGTCTCGAGCCGCTCGGGGTCGCCAATGTCGCACCAGAACGGGGAGTTGTCTTCAAAACCTTTTATTTTCCCGCCCGCGGCGGCGAGCCGAAGATAAACCCCGGTTATCGAGAAAACCCCGGCTTCGGTCATTTCCGCGAAGATCTCCGGCGAGAGCACCTGTATGCCGCTGAAGGCTAAAGGCCTCAGGCCGGCGGCGGCCGCCTCGCCCTCCCGCCCCTTCAGGTTCAGCTCCCGGTCGAACAGCAGCCGCCTTTTAGAGGGCCTTTCCCGCACCGCCAGCGTGGCCAGCGCGCCCGAAGACAAATGCGCGGCATACAGCGCCTCCAGGTCCATCTCCGAATAGACGTCCGAGTTGCAGGCGAAGAACGGTTTCCCGTCGTCGAAGAAAGCGGCCGCTTTTTTCAGCCCTCCTCCCGTCTCCAGCGGGAAAGCCTCCTCGCGCGAAAGCTCTGTCTTAAACCCGGCAGCTTTTTCCCGCAGGAAGGCCTCTATCTTCTCATGGAAGCTGTGGGTGTTTATAATGAACTCATTTACCCCCGCCGCGGCCAGGCGGCGGAGCACCAGCTCGAGCATAGGCACGCCGTTGATGTCCGCCAGCGCTTTGGGGAGCGTGTCGGTGAGCGGGCGCAGGCGGGTGCCGAGCCCGGCGGCGAAGATCATCGCCTTCATTTGGCTGGCCCCGGGAACTCCCGGTGGGCGAGCTCCACCCGCGCGCCGTATTTCTGCTTTACGCGGGCGGCCAGCGCCTCGGCGCAGTAAACCGAGCGGTGCCGCCCGCCGGTGCAGCCGAAGTTGACCATCAGCGACGTGAAATTGCGCGAAAGATAATTCTCCACGCTCATGTCGGTTATGGCGAAAACATTCTCCAGGAACTTCGCGACCTCCGGCTCTTTCTGCAGGAAGTCCGTCACCGGCTTATCCCTGCCTGTCAGCTGCGCGTACTGCTCGTATCTTCCGGGATTAGGCAGCGCGCGGCAGTCGAAGACGAAGCCGCCGCCATGCCCCTTCTCGTCCAGCGGCAGCCCGTTCTTGAAAGAAAAGCTGGTTATGCGCACGGTAAGCCCGAGCTTCGTCCTGCCGAACTGGCGCAGGTAGGAGGAGGCGGCTATGCGCTTGAAGCACTGCATGAGCTCCGGCAGCTTCACCTCCAGCTCCGCGTTGCGGAGCAGCCATTCGATATTCTTCACCGCGTAGGGCACGCTGTTGAGGAAATGAGTTTTTCCCTCGTAGAAGCCGCGCAGGCCGTAGGCTCCCATGGCCTGCATGATGCGGATATAGACAAAAGCGTGATAATGCCGCATGAAGGTATCCTGGTCCAGGCCGGCGGCCTCCAGGTAAACTTTCCTCAGCTCCGAGCGGGTCTCGGGCGGCAGGTCGGCCTTGGCGTCGTACAGCAGGGAAGCCAGATCGTAATGCGGGGCGCCGCGCCGGCCGCCCTGATAATCTATGAACCACGGCTCGCCGCCGCGGAGCATGATATTGCGCGACTGGAAGTCCCGGTAGAGGAACTTATCCGCCGGCGCCTCCAGCAGGAACTCCGTGAAGCAGACGAAATCGTCCTCCAGCTTCTGCTCGTTGAAAGGGATCTTGGCCAGCTTCAGGAAATAGTACTTAAAATAATTAAGGTCCCACATTATGGACTGGCGGTCGAAGCCCGCGCGCGGATAGCAGTATTTCAGGTCGAGGCCCCGGCCGACCTGCGCCTGGAAGCGCGGCAGATATTCCAGTACTTTTTTATAAGCCGCCATGACCTGCGGGGGGATCTCGGCCCCTTTGCGCTCCGCGCCCAGATACTCAAAAAGCGTGGTGCTGCCCAGGTCCTCCTCCAGATAGACGCCCTGGGGCTGGTCGGCCGCGTAGATCTCCGGCACCGGCAGCTTCTCCGCGCGGAAATGGCGGGAAAATTCAAGAAAGGCCCGGTTCTCCAGCTTGTCCGGGCCGTAAGCGCCTATTACGGAGCGCCCGCAGTCCTTCAGGCGGAAAAGCCGCCGCGCGGAGCCGTCGGCCTTCAGCGGCTCGAACGAGTCCGGCTCCCGGCCGAAAGTTTTTTTATACAGCGCCCTCAGCGGCGCCTCCGGCTGCGGCTTCAGGTCCGCGGCTTCCTTCTCTTTATTCTTAAGCGGCATATTTTCCCTTTTAAAACTCCTCCCCCCCATCGCCTTATTCTAGAATTTACCGGCCCGCGCGTAAATAGCTGGGGGACGCTGCACGATAACTCGATAACTTGATGATTTAGTAATTTAATGTTCATTTTACCGGAAATTAACGCGACAGGCAGTTGTCGGGGTCATCTGCTATGCTTTTTACAAGGAACATATATTCTTTAACATGGGGGCATTATGCCGCGAAACGCACGACTTGATATTCCGGGTTGTCTTTATCACGTGATCGCCAGGGGGAATGAACGGCGCGATATTTTTGCCGACGACGAGGATCGGAACAATTTCATGAGCCGACTTGGGATATCTTTACGCCAGAGCGGAGGGAAGTGCCTGGCTTGGTGCCTGATGCCAAATCATTTCCATCTGGTAATCCTGCGCGGCCTGCGGCCGCTTTCCGAACTGATGCGCCGGCTTTTAACGGGTTATGCCGGAAGCTTTAACAGACGTCATCTCCGTTGCGGGCATTTATTCCAAAACCGGTATAAATCCATCCTCTGCGAGCAGGATAACTATTTGCTTGAATTAGTTGCTTATGTTCATCTGAATCCCCTGCGCGCCGGAATTGTGCGGAAGTATGAAGATTTAAGAAGATACAAGTGGTGCGGACATGGCGAGATGCTTGGAACAGCGCGCACCGCACTGCTTGACAGGACTTATGTCCTTGATTATTTTGGGCAGGGCGACAGCGATGCCCAGGTTAAATATGAAGAATTCCTCCGCGCCCGTGTTGATAAGCACAAAACCGGCGAGTTTTCCGGCGGCGGGCTCCTGCGCAGTAATGGTGGGGCAGCCTCTCTTTTAAGTATGCGTCAGACCGGAGAAAAAGAAATGTCCGATTCGCGCGTACTGGGAAGCGGAGATTTTGTCGAGGCACTGTTGGCCCAGATAGAAAAAAAACCAGTGCCAGGGGAAAGCGCTGAAGCGGTTCTTAGCCGTATCTGCGATGAAACGGGAGTAGCGGCCGCTGAAATAAAAAGCAGAAGCCGGATAAGACGGATAGTAGAGGCCCGCGCACGGTATTGTTATCTGGCCGAAGAAGTGGGCGTAAACGGCGGATTATTGGCGGATGAGCTAGGAAGGAATTCCGGATCGATCTCGTATCTTGTCGGCAAGGGCAGGGAACTTGAAGAAAACTATCGAGTTATCGTGTAGCGTCCCCCATTCCCGGTGATCTGCAACCCTTCCTGCCCTTCGCCTGAAGAATTTTCTTGGGACAGCCCTGGGCCAAAGAGCCTACGGGGCGCTGGGTCCCCGGGCCCGTGACAATGTCCGCTCCGCATAATACAATGTATTACGCGGTTTTAGAAATGGAGACGACGACATATGAAAATAAAAATGCCTGCCTGCGCTGTTTCGGTCATGACGCTTATCCTGCTTTCTTGTTCAAATCCTCCCCTTCGGGCGCAAAGCGCCCTTGAACAGCTGATACCTTTAAGCCTGGGCGCGCAGCTCGCCGTCCCCCTGCCCTCGGCGGCCATGGCGGCGGCGGGCTTACCGGAGGAGGAGGCCAGAAAGAAACTGCCCCTCTTTGATTACCTCAAGACGGACGTGCTTTCCATAAAAACGACCACCCTTGCCGTTCATAAAGAATACACCATAGAAACTATAGAGCTTCTCATTAACGACCCGCTGCGGCAGCTGGGTGAATTCAGACAGAAATACCTGTTCTACCGGGCTAAGCGCTCCGGCCCGCGCCCCACGGTTCTCGTGTTCCCCCCCTTCAGCGGCACGACTTTCATAGACGACTGGGGCTCGGCCCATTTCATTAAAAAAGGCTACAACACGGTCGTTATCGTTCCGAGCGAATCGGTCACCGATGAAACCCGCCCTCTCGAAAAGGGGGACGACCTGTTCATCCGGAACATCATAGCCGGGAGGATGTGCATAGACCTGCTTGAGACCTTCCCTGAGGTCGATAAAGAGAAGGTGTTTGCCTATGATATCAGCATGGGCGGGATATCGGCGACCCTGGCCTTTGGAGTCGAGCCAAGAATAAAAAAGGCGGCGGAGATAGTGGGCGGCGGGGATATCCCCGGAATAATGGCCGATACTGATTATTACAAGCTTAAGAACGTGCGGGACGCAAGAATGAAGATCGAGGGGATAGCGAATCTCTCCGATTTCAGGGCCCGATTGAAAGAAATAGCGGCGGTAGACCCGCTTGATTTCGGAAGCCTGAGAAACCCCGAGGATATCATCATGGTAATGGGCCACGGCGACACCTTTGTTCCCGATATCTATCAGAAGAAGCTTTACGACGCCTTCTCAAGGCCCCTGGAAGGCAGATTCCCGGCCTTGATCCGCTCGAACTTCGGGCATGTGATAACGACCCTGGAATTCAAACAGCATATAGACCGGTTCGCCGAATTTTTTGCGCTGTAGAAAAAACAGGCCGGGAGTAATTTTCGCGATGTGCCCGGGAGTTGACCGACTTTCAACATATTAGGAGACGACAATAAATGAAAACAAAAATGCCGCTTTACCTGGTCCTGGTTTCAGCCTTGATCCCGCTTTTGCCCGCTTTTTCCGGCGCTCTTTTCGCCGGCGGCCCCGGCGCCATGCCGCAAAGAATAAACGGCCCCTATAACGCCTTGAGCGGGCTTTCCGGCATTTCAGCAGCACCTTTTGTCCCCGGGGTCCCGGCGCCGGCCACTGCGGAACCTCTATCCGCGCCGGTTACAGGCCCCGCTCAGGAAGCGGCCGCCTGGGAGGACTATTTCCTCCAGTTGGGAGCCGCTGTGAAGAAAGGCGGCCTGACCGATGCGGGAATGAACGTGGTGGAGCTTTTGGTGGACGGGCAGGAGGTAATGAACTCGGCAATTCCGGATATTGAGAACGCCCGGAGCTTTATCCATATCAAGATCTTCCAGTGGCAGGCGGATGAAATAGGCGAATCGCTCCGCGACCTCCTTGCGCAAAAAGCGAAAACCGGAGTCCGCGTGAGGGTGATACTGGACAGCCTCGGAAGCTCCCTCGTCCGCCCTGAAAGTCCGGCGCATAAGTTCGTCAAGTCCATGACGGCGGCCGGCATCGAAGTAAAAGTGCGGAGATTCCAGCTGCTGCATCTCGATCACCGCAAGGTGGTGGTGATGGATGACGGGAACAACGGGCTCGTGGGTTATACCGGCGGAATGAATATCGGAATTGATTATCAGCGGCTCTGGCACGACCAGCAGACGCGCGTTACAGGTCCGGCGGCCGCTCTGCTGCACCGGGCGTTCCTTGACGGCTGGAAAAAGGTCTCCGGCGAGGAGCTTTCGGGCTTCCCCGCCGCGCAGCCGGCCGAAGCGGGCGCGCGCACCTATGTTATCACCCATACCGGCGGCGACGCCGACCGCAACATAAAAAAAGCGTACCTGTTGGCGATAAATACAGCGCGGCACCTTATACGCATTGAAAACCCGTATTTCACCGACGAGGATGTTATCGCGGCGCTTATAAAAGCGGCGACGGACCCGCGGCGGCCCGGGCTTAAGGTGCAGCTGCTGGTTCCCGCCATTAACGATATGCCGGTTACGCTGCGCGCCTTCCGCTCGCATTATCCGGACATGCTGAAGGCGGGCATAGAAGTGTACGAATATCTGCCGCGAATGGAGCACCTGAAGGTGGCGGTCATGGACCATCTCTGGTCGACCGTAGGCTCGTCCAACCTCGATTCCCAGAGCCTAAAGTACAACGATGAATTGAACCTGATAGTTTTAGACCGCGATTTCGCGGCGGATATCGACAGGCGGATCTTCGACAATGGCATCGCCCAAAGTTTACGTATAACCTCCTATAGCTCAAACCTGGGTGACGCGATCTCGGGACAGCTCCCGTTCCTGAGTCCCCAGTTTACCTTGCCGGCCGACTTGCTCAATCAATAGAAAAAGGGTTCCTGCCGCCGCCAGGAAGGGATTCCAGACCGATATCGTGTTTTGATAATAGGGGCCGGAAGCTGAAAAAACTATCGAGTTATCGTGCAGCGTCCCCTAGCCTTAGCGGACCAGGGGTTTGAAGGAGGAGAGGACTGATTCGTAGGCTTTCAGGCTGGCTTTGGCCATATCCAGCGGGGCGTAATAGTTCAGCACGAAGAAGCCGTTCTTCACCGGCACCACGGCGAAGCTTTCGTAGATATGGATCTTCTTCGGGTGCAGCGCGTTCTGCGGTTCATACTCGAACACTTTGCGGTCAAAAACTTTGGCGTAGTAATTGCCGGCCTTGCCGGGCTTAACTTTGCCGTACACTTTGCCGTCCAGATTGATCCCCAGCGCGGACTGGGAATGCAGCTTTATGAATTTCTCCGGCGTCTTCTGCACCAGGTTGTCCGGCGCGTAATAATGCACGCCTATCCTTACGGCCAGCCCGTCGGCCACGGGGCCGAAGAACTCCGTGCCGTAAACTTTCTTCTCGTCGTCGGAAAGGCCGAGCGCTTTCTCTTTTTTAACCCAGCCCTGGGGAAAAACCACCGAAAAATATCCGCCTTCGGTGTAGGCCTGGCCCGCCGGGGCTTCGCCGGACGCCGGGCCCGCGGCCAGGCAGAAAACCGCGGCTATTAAAATTCTTTTCATATTTACCCGCTCCTAAAAAACCGGGACGGACAGGCCGGAACCGGCGGTGCCGTACTTCTTTCTGAAGGCAAGCGCCTCGGCGTCGTTTACGGCGTTCTCCTGGTAACTCTGGGTGTACCATTTAAACCTGGTATCCATAAGCTCGCGGTACTCCTTCAGGTCCAGCCTCTGCTGCGCGGTCAGCGAGGAGGGGCTGGAGCGCTGGAGCGTCTCCAGCGTTTTAAGCTGCGACGCGTAAGTCTGGGCCATCTTGAACTCCCGCGCGGTGCCGCCCTCGAAGCTGTCGATGCGCGGGTAGAGCGGGGCCTTAAGCGTATCCAGGGCTTCCACCCCGCCCGCCATGAACTTCTCCGCGTTGTCGGCGTGCATCTCGTTGAACTTCGCGTAGCAGCCGGCGCCGCCGTTCTTGGAGCAGTACTCTATCATGTGCTTGGCTGATTCCGTGTTGGAGAGGTTTTCCTTGGCGCGCGTGTACGGGTCGCTGCTGCCGACGGTGAATTTTTTGTAGTCAGTGCCGGCGGCTATGGAGCGCGCCGTCTGGTTCTGGTGCTCCGACTCGTGCACCATGGTGGGCGAGAGATAAAGCGCCAGGTCTTTCATAGCCGACTTGTCCTTCATGAGCTGCGGCACGGTCAGCCCGCGCTTGGCCGCGAATTCCTCCGCCACCTCGCTGTTTATCCTTATATTTTTGGCGTCCTCGTCCCAGTAACCGAAGACCCCCGGCTCGCGGGTAAAAGCGAAGTCCAGCTTATTGCTGCCGGCCTTGGCGTATTTGGGGTCGGCAAAAAAAGCGTTGGTCCGCTTACCGGCCTCGGTCTGACCCATCACGTCCGCCAGGTAGCCCGCCGGCTTGCCTTTTTCCATGCGCAGCATCTGCTTGCCCAGCGCGGTCTCTTGGGCGGAGGTCATCTGCACCGGGGTAATTTCGGGCTTGGCGCTTACCGCCCCGGGTTTTGCCGCCGTGCCGGGGGTTAGGGCGGCCGGCTTTACGGCGGCGGCCTTGTCGAAGGTCTGCGCCAGGTAGTCCCCCTGCCCGTCCGGCTTTATAGCCGCCAGCCTGTCGGCGGCGGCGGCCAGGTCCTTCCCCTTTTTAGCGGCGGCGGAGGGGGTTTCATCTTTCTTTTTCCCGGCCTCTTCTTTAGCTTTGCCGGTCAGGCCGTCCAGTTTGGCCCTGTAAGGCGCGTCTTCCGCGAAGATCAGGTCCTTGCGCAGCACGGCGGCGAGCCCTTTGATATCCAGCGCCGTAAAGGCGCTTTTAGCCGAAGCGGCGGCGGCCAGTTTATCCGTTTCTTTCTGGGCCCAGGTTGAAAGCTCCGAGTAGCGGCTCATTATGTTCCGGCTGTTCCACAAGGCTTTGCCCATGCCGTAGTCAGGGGACGAGAGGGAAGTTATGCGCACCTGGCCCAGCGCGTCCCAGGTGCGAACTCCGCTCTGCAGTTCTGCAAGGCGGTCGCCGGCGTATCTGCCTACCCAGTCGAAGGTGCTCTCGGCTTTGGGCCCGAGCGTCATGTCGCAGAGAGCGCAATCGGACTTTTCCAGCACGCGGGCCAGCGCTTTGGCGCCGGAGTAGCCGCTCTGCTTGACCACTATTTTTTTCAGGTCCAGCAGCGCGTTGTTATTTCCGATAAGCACGGCGGCGGCCTCGGGCTCTTCTTTGGAATACCTGGTTATCAGCGCCTCGGGGGCGCCCTCGTTAAGCCCCTTTACGCACTTGTCGGCGGTCTCGGGGGAAAGAAGTTTTTTCTCAGGGTCGATGTTTACCTGACACTCTTGTATCAGGGCCTGGTCCTTCTCCGACAGCTGGGTGAACGCGGGAGGAACCGGAAGGGTTAAAAGAAGAAGCAATAATAATTTATTCATATGGATACCCTAAAGACACGGCTATATAAGCCTCTATAGAAAGTGTAATAGCAGGGTTGACGCTTGTCAAGGGCCGAAAGACGGGGCCAGCGCCCGCTATTCGGCTGCCGCCAGCGCGTTAAGCGCCGACTGCATCAGCCCGAAGAATTTAGTCTCGTCGAGCTTCTCTTTTTCATTGTTCCAGGAGGCGGAAAGGCAGTACCAATCCAGTTTCTTGTTCTTGAGCAGCCAGGTCATGGAGATCACGCCGGGCTCCGAGCCGCCCTTGTAGCCGGCGTAAAAGAATTTTTCGCGCGGGATGTCCAGGCCGGGGTTCAGCGCCAGGAGCTCCAGCGCCTTCACGTCCTGCTTCTCCGCAAAATAAGCCATGACCCGGCACAGGTCGGCGGGCGAGGCGAACCACTCTATCTTGTCTATCCCGAACGGGCTCTGCGTAAATCTTTCGGCGGACAGCGGGGTTTTGGCGAGCGCGGAAAGAAAATGGTATTTTTCTTCTACGGGCAGGTTTATATATTTCAGCGCCGCCTCCGTGCCCGATTTAAGCCGGAACATTTCGGCGGTCTTCAGGAAGGGCTCAAGCCGGCCCGGGTCCGAATGGCCCAGCGCCGCCAGCTCCGCCTCTATTGTCCGCCGGCCCAGCGCGGAGATCAGCGCGTCGGCGGCGGTATTGTCGCTTTCGGAGATCATCAGGGCGGCCAGCGTATGGGCGGTAAGCGGGGAGCCGTCCGGCCAGCCGCGCAGGCGGCCGGTGGGAAGGGATTTATCCTCCTCTTTAAGCGTGAAGATCTTTTCCCAGGAAACTCCCTGCCTGAGCAGCGTGCCCAGCACATAAAGCTTGAAGGCGGAGCCTATGGCGAAATAGGCGTTCTCGTTATGGAACTCCAGGACTTCCGGCTTCCCGGTGAGGCGCTTTACCAGCAGGCCGGTCCTGCCGGGCAGGGCCGCCAGCCGCTCCCGGACGTCCTTGAGCGAAGCATCTCTCAGGTAAGCCGCGCCGAAGAACATCCCGGTCAGTTTCCCGCTGTCCGCGTCCAGCGAGAGCGCCACGGGAACGCGGTAGCCCTTCTCCGTATCAAAAAGGAAATGCCCGGAGCCGGCCGCGGAACTGACCAGCAGGGTCCGGGAGACGGCCCCGTTCTCCCTGTAGATCCCGGCCAGCGCCTCCGTAAGTTTCCTGAGCGACACCTGCCGGAAGACGCTCTTGTCGAAAAGCTCCCCCACGCCCTCCGGGTTTTCGGTTATGCGCGCCGAGATCTCCCGCGCCGCTTTTTCAAGACCGCCGCCGGTTTCCTCCGCCGGGGCCGGCGCGGCCAGCCAGGCGGCGCACAGCAAAAAAAGAAAAATTTTCATTTTTAAATTATACAATTAGTCATATCCGGAAAACACAGGAGACACCCATGGACCTTATACTGAAGGAAATTACGGACGGCGTAGGCGTGCTTACGCTCAACAATCCCGCCCGCCGCAACGCCCTCAGCCTCGAGCTCTGCGACCAGCTGGTCTCCGCGCTGGAAGAGTTCAAAGCGAAAAAAGTCCCGGTGATAGTGATCCGCGCCGAAAAGAACGCCCGGGTCTGGTCGGCCGGCCACGACATCACCCAGCTCCCGAAAGTGCACCACGACCCCCTCGCCTACGACAGCCCCATGGAGCAGGCTTTCCGCTGCATACAGAATTATCCCGGCCCGGTGATAGCCATGGTACAGGGCAGCGTGTGGGGCGGCGCCACGGATCTGGTGGTCACCTGCGACCTCGCCGTAGGGGACGAAACCTCGACTTTCGCGATAACCCCGGTCAAAATGGGCCTGCCCTACAACGCCTCAGGAATAATGCATTTCATAAACCGCGTCGGCAGCAATATCGCCAAGGAAATGTTCTTCACCGCCGCACCCGTAAAGGCCGGGCGGGCCTACCACTTCGGGATACTCAACCACCTGTTAAGCTCCCGCGAGATAGAGCAGTTCACCCTCGACCTGGCGCGCACCATAGCGGGCAACTCGCCGCTGGCCGTCTCGGTGATAAAGGAACAGTTCAGGATCCTCGCCGAGGCCCACCCCATAAGCCCGGAGGGCTTCGAGCGCATCCAGGCCCTGCGCCGCAAGGTCTACAACAGCGGCGACTATGCGGAAGGGATAAAAGCCTTCATGGAAAAAAGAAAGCCGGTGTTCAAAGGGAAATAAACCGGGCTAAGGCGCGGCCGGCGGCCCGGCGGGGCCGCAATATTTATTTACCAGGTCGAGCAGCTCGTCGAACTCAAAGGGCTTGTAAAGGAACGCTTCCGCGCCGCTGGCCGCGAATTTTTCGTTGAGGGCCCCGATTATCGACGAGATCAGAATTATGGGGATGTGTTTCAGCTTCGCGTCATCCTTAAACAGCCGCGCGACCTCGTCGCCGTTCATTACGGGAAGCCCGAGATCGAGGATTATCAGGTCGGGCATAAGCTGCGGCGTCAGGGCCAGGACCTCCCTGCCGTCGCGCCCGCCGAAAACCTCGTAGCCGCGTTTTTTCAGGCCGTGAGACACGATGAACAGCAGGTCCGGCTCGTCGTCGATCACCAGTATTTTTTTCGCCATAGTCAGCCGCCTCCCTGCTTTACGGGCAGAGTGAAATGGAAGACGGAGCCTTTGCCCGGCTCCGACTCCGCCCAGATCTTCCCGTTATGCGCCAGAATTATTTCTTTGGAAATAGCCAGCCCCAGGCCGGTGCCCGCATTATCCCTGCTTTTCCCGCCGCCCAGCTGCTCAAAGGCCTGGAAGAGCCTGGGCAGGTCCGCGCTCCTGATCCCGTGACCCGTATCCCGGACCGAAACATGCAGCAGGCCGCTTTCGCAGCCGGCGTGAACGGTGATAATTCCTTTTTCAGTATGCGCTATCGCGTTGGCCAGCAGGTTCGTGAGCACCTGGGCGATCTTGTCCCTGTCTAATTTTATCGGGGGAATGACGGCGCTCATCTCCACTATCAGCTCCAGCCCCTTCTCCTTAGCCAGCAGGCCCATGGACCGGGCCGTCGTCTGCACCAGGCCGCTGATCTCGCTTTCAAGGAACTCATAGGTCATTTTCCGGGCCGCCATTTTCTGAAAATCAAGCACATTATTGATCAGGCGGCCCAGCCGGTCGGTATTCTCATGCGCCAGCTCGAGCAGGTTCTTATGCTCCGCGCTCAGGCACCCCGGCTCCTCCAGAATAAGGCTGATGCCCAGCGAAATGGCGGTCAGCGGACTTCGCAGCTCATGGGAAACCATGGAGGCGAACCTTGATTTTGTTTCCGCGTTCTCCGACAGGACCTGCTCGGCCCGCTTACGATCGGTTATGTCCTGCAGAAAAGCCACGAAGCTGCCGCCGCCAACGGCCCGGTACTGGACGCTGGCTTCAACTTCAAAAACGCTGCCGTCCTTGCGGCGGTGCCGGGACTCGAACCGGTCCGCGCCCTGCCTTATTATCTTTTCGATGTGGCCGGCCGTCTCGGCGCCGGATTCCGCAACTTCCAGGTCGCCGAGGTTCATAGCCAGCAGTTCCCGCGCACTGTAGCCGCTCATCCGGCAATAGGTCTCGTTAACTTCCAGCAGCCGCCCTTTTATATCGATCAGCAGAAAGCCGGACATAGCGCTCTGCAGAATAGTCCTGTGCAGCTCCTCGCTCTCCCGTATTATTTCCTGCGCGGCCCGCGCCCTGGAAAGCAGAACGAAATAGAATACGCCGTAGATCAGGCCCGCCGCCAGCAGTATCAGCGCCAGCTCCAGGTATTCCAGCCTTTTAACAGGCGCAAGTATCGCGCTCCGGTCGATCTTGGTTAAAACCGCCCAGTTGGTGCCTTCCACATGGATCGCGGCGCTGAATACTTTTACGCCCCTGTAATCTACACCCTCAAAAAAATCAAATTGGCCTTCCCTCAGGGCTTTTGCGGCCGGCAGGTTCTTCTCGGAGAGCGGATGTTTTAATTTCAGGGCCGAGCCTTTGCTGTAGTCGAGCTCGTTTAAGTAAAGGACGTCCCCCCCTTCTTTCCGGACCAGCAGGGTCTCGGCGGTCTTATAGAACATCGGAGCCGCTTTCAGCAGCGGATAGAACTCCGCCTCCGGATCTATATTTATAACCAGCACGCACAGTATCTTCCCGCCGCGCCCCGCGGCCGTCATCGGGCTGAACATAGTAATGCGCGGGCGGCCGCCGGCGGCCAGGTAAAGGTCGGTGATCAGCGGGGTCCCTTTTTGCGCGGCCAGCGAGAAGGCCTCCCTGAAATCCTTTTCAACCCCGGCGGCGTAGCCGGAAGTCGCGGCTATGACGGCGCCCTTCGGGGACAGGAAAGCCAGCGAAGCGTCCCGCTTTTGTATCAGGCGGTCGTTAAGCCAGTTGTTCAGCTGCCCGCGCTTCGCGCCGGGGCTCGCTATTTCCTCCGAAACTATTCCGCCGAAGAAAGGGTGGAGGCTGAGCAGCACGGCGTCCCGGTAATGGGCCTCGCGCCAGGCGGAGATCTGCGCGGCCTTATAGGAATTGATCGTTGCAAGGTCGTTGCTGATATCCCTGATCGCCGCTCTTTGGGTCCTCGCGGCGAGAATGTACCAAAGCCCCAGCCCCGCCGCCAGAGCAAGCAGCAATACTCCCGCTTCTTTGCCGAAAAATTTCAGTCCGGAAGAGCCGCTCGCGGCTGTTTTATCCATAGAATATTTTTTCCCGTCCCGCCGGCTCGCCTCAGCCGTTCAGGACGTAATTCGGTGTTTCCTTGGTGACTTTCACGTCGTGGACGTGGCTTTCCTTCAGGCCCGCGTTCGAGATGCGCACGAACCGCGCCTTCCGCCGGAGCTCCGCCAGGTCCCTGCAGCCGCAATAGCCCAGGCCCGAGCGCAGCCCGCCCGTAAGCTGGTGCACTATCTCCGCGACGGAGCCTTTATACGGCACCTGCCCCTCTATCCCTTCGGGCACGAGCTTGTCTTTTTCCACGCCCTGCTGCCCGTAGCGGTCCTTGGAGCCGGCCTCCATGGCGCCCACCGAGCCCATCCCGCGATAGGCCTTATAGCTGCGCCCCTGGTACAGGATAATGTCGCCGGGCGCTTCTTTGGCGCCCGCGAACAGGGTGCCCAGCATGACGCAGTCCGCGCCTGCGGCGACGGCCTTGGTTATGTCGCCGGAAAATTTTATCCCGCCGTCGGCTATGACCGGGATCCCCCGCTTCGCGGCCGCCCTGCGGCAGTCCCTTATGGCGGTCAGCTGCGGCACTCCGACGCCGGAAATGATGCGCGTCGTGCAGATCGAGCCGGGCCCTATGCCCACCTTTATCGCGTCGGCGCCGGCCTTGATCAGGTCCAGCGCGCCCTCGTAAGTGGCCACGTTGCCGGCGATGACTTCTATGTCGAACCTGCGCTTTACCGCTTTAAGCGTCCGCAGCACCGAGGCGGAATGCCCGTGCGCGGTGTCCAGCGCTATCACGTCCACCCCGGCTTTTACCAGCTCGCCCGCGCGCTCCGCCGCGGCCTCACCGGCCCCTATCGCGGCGCCGACCCGCAGCCGCCCGGCCCTGTCTTTGCAGGCGCCGGGATACTGCTTCGTGTTCATTATATCCCTGGTGGTGATAAGGCCTTTGAGCCGGTAATTCCGGTCCACGAGGGGCAGTTTTTCTATCCGGTGTTCGTGCAGGACCTTCTCGGCCTGTTCCAGGGTGGTGCCGACGGGGGCGACGACCAGCTTTTTCGTCATCGCCGAGGAAACTTTTTTATCCAGGTCCCTGGCGAAACGGAGGTCCCTGTTCGTAAGGATGCCGGCCAGCCTGCCCTGCGAGATAACTACGAGGCCGGAGATGCCGTGCTTGCGCATCAGCTCAAGCGCGTCTTTCAATGTTTCTTCCGGGGAGATGGTCACGGGGCTGGTGATCACGCCGCTTTCGTGTTTCTTGACCTTGGCGATCTCCAGCGCCTGCTGGTGCGCCGGCATCGCGCGGTGTATTATCCCGAGGCCGCCTTCTCGCGCCATCGCTATCGCGAGAGCGGACTCCGTAACGGTGTCCATGGCGGCGGAAAGCAGCGGGATATTGAGCGCTATCCCGGCGGTCAGGCGGGTTCTGATGTCGGTCTGCTTCGGGAGCACCGCCGATTTCGCGGGGAGCAGGAGCACATCGTCGAAAGTCAGAGCCAAAGGGATATTGTCTTGAAGCATTATGGAACCTCTTTTCTTAAGTTTAGCTGTTAGCGGGGCCGTCTTTCAAATAAGATCTTGCCGCCGGGGCGTAAATTCACGCGCCATTATTTAACCGCCGCTCTTACCTTCGTTTTAAATGTTTCCCGGCTTAACGCGCGCAGGTCCAGGAGGAAGCCTTCGCTTTTATCGTCTTTCCAGGCGAGCGCCGCCTTCTCCCGCGCGCTGCGGTAGAAGACCGAGGGATCCAGGCCTCCCGCCAGGAGCCCGGCGAGCTCTTTATCGGGGAAGAACTTTGAGTTTTTTATTTCCTCTAGGAACCAGGGCTCATAATATCTCCGCTCAAAGACCAGGTAGTCCGCTCCGTAGCGCTCCGCCAGCTCCAGCGCGCCGTCCCCGTTCGAAGAGTAGAGCGCCGACAGGAGCGCGCTCCTTCTGCGGCCCATTTCAGCGCGGTTCTTCAGCAGCAGTATCTGCTGGTCCGTGAAGTCGTCGGAAAAAAAGGCGGTTTTTTTAGCGAAGACCGGGATAGTTTCCGCCAGCAGGCCCCGGGGATAGGCCGCCACGACCGCGTCGCCCTTCAGGCGTTCCAGATATTCGTAAACGGGCCGGTAGGTGCCGCAGGACAGGATCTCGTTGAACAGCGGATGCAGGCCGAAAAAGAGCGCCGCGCAGATCCCGGCAAGCGCCGAGGGCCTCAGGCTCTTTCCGGCCAGCCCCTCAAGGGCTTCCGCCGCCAGGAAGACCAGGGCGAGCGGTACTATAAAAGTGGCCTGCCGCGCGGCCGAAACCGGGTGGATAAAATAAAGGACCAGGAAAGCGGCGCCCGCCCCGGCCAGCAGGACCGGCACCGCCCGGGGCAGCATGGCAGGGAGTTTCCGGAGGCGCAGGAAACCGAAAGCGCCGAGGGCGGCCAACAGGAACGTGAAGATGGAATAAAGCCGCCCGTGCTCGTTAACGTTCAGCAGGAAGTTAGGGACTATGTCGGAAAGGCTCCGCGTATCCAGGGGCGCGGACACCAGTTGGTAAAGCTTGGAGCTTTGAAAAGTCCCGGAGGCGAAGGCCCGCGCGGCGTTCTCCAGCGCGACGCTCCTGCTCAGGACCAGCAGGCAGAAGAGGGCGCCGGAAAAAAGGGCGCCCAGATAGCGCGGCAGCAGGCCTTTTTCCCTGAACTGCTCCCTGAAAAAGAAAGGCGTCAGCGCGGCGGAAGCGGCAAGCATGACGGACACGGCCGGATAAAAAATGAAACCCAGGGAGACAAAAATCGGCAGCAGCAGGAAGCGCCGCTCTTCCAGCGCCAGCGCGAAGCCCAGGAAAACCAGCAGGCCGTAGCAGCGCGGAACTCCGTAGAAAGTGTCCATGGCCAGAAAATACGGGACGAACAGCAGCGCGGCCGTTCCCGCCGCGGCCCGCGCGGGCGAGCTGGCGGCCAGGCGCCGCACCAGCCCGGCCGACGTTACGCAAGCCAGCACGGAGAGGAGCTTCAGACCCAGCGTGCAGGGAGAGAAGCGCATAAAGAGGGAGGTCAGCCACACCCAGAGCGATTCGGGATTGAACCGCCCGAGATGCGCCCGGTAAAAAGCGCTGACGGGATCGTGGGCGAACAGCCCGGGATCCACGAGGCCCTGTATCCAGTACACGCAGGAAATATCCAGGTAGATGGAATACTTCGGGTCGAAAGAAAAAGGCGCCGTGACCACCACGGCGTAGCAGGCCAGAACGGCCGCGAACAAAAGGACCGCGGCGGCCCGGGGGCCTCCCGCGCCGGGCTCCTCCCGACCGGAAAATTTCAGGAGAATTCTATTAAATAAGTCCATGGCAGAAAGCTATGAAAGCCGGTTCCCAAGTTCCCTGCTTCACTGCCCCGCGGAACGCCGGCTTCAGCCGCAGGAAAAAAACCACATAGCAATTATATATAAAAACAAGGATGCGCCAATGTTCTCTCCCCGTGGCCCGCCCGGCCCGCCGCGCGCCCCGCCGTTTACACTTTAGCGGAACGATTTTGTAAACTATGAATATGCTCCGCCACAGGTCAAAAGCCCCCAAGAAAGCGCCCGCCGCCGCTCCGGCTTTACCCGGCCGGGAGTTTTACGCCTGGGAAGACCGGACCAGGACGCGCCTGAAGCTGAGCGCTCTCGAGATCAGCGCGGTTTCGCGCTGCAATCTCGCCTGCGCCGGCTGCAGCCGCTCCAGCCCCGCGGTCCGGGGAGAAACGGCCGAGCCCGGCGGCGTATTCCGCGACCTGGCCGCGCTCCGCACCGCGGCATCCTGTAATTTTTT
>CAIQNV010000102.1 GCA_903873295.1 uncultured Elusimicrobia bacterium | reverse complement strand
CACCCGTTGCGGAAAGGGGGCCCCGCCATCAAAGTCAGGCGGGGGGAAACCGACGCAAGGGTTTCCTCGGCCCGGGTGAGAAGGGCGATCCCCTGCCCGCCCGGCCGCCCGCTGCTGCTACTCGATAAAATGCTCCTGCTTCATTATCTGCAGTATCTTCGCCATCCCTTCCTGGCCGGAGCCGGAGAACATGGCGGCCTTCTCCCTCTGCGGCGGCGGGTAGATCCTGTCCACCTGGGTGGGCGAGCCCTTAAGGCCCAGGAACTTTTCCTCGGCGCCGATATCCGCGGCGCCCCAGACGTGAAAAGGCTTCTTGAGCGAGGCGTTAACGGAAAGAAAGGACGGATAGCGCGGCGTATAATCCTTATGCATTATCATGGTGAGCAGCACCGGCGGCCGGGCCTCCACCACCTCGTGCCCGCCGTCTATAAGCTTGCGCGCTATTATCCGGCGCCCGTCCACTTCCACATGCTCGCAGAAGGTCACCTGGGGCATACCCAACTGCTGCGCCACGCCGGGGCCGGTCTGGGCGGTGTCTCCGTCGATGGCCTGCATCCCGCAAAATATAAGATCCACCTTGCCTATTTTTTTTACCGCCTTTGCCAGCGCGTAAGAGGTGGCCCAGGTGTCGGAACCGGCGAAAGCCATATCGGAAAGGAGTATCCCCTCGTCGGCGCCCAGCGCCATGCCCAGCTGCACCACGCTTTTTGCCTGCGGCGGGCCCATGGACACCAGGGTTACCTTGAAATTATGCTTCTTCTTCAGCTCCAGCGCCGTCTGGAGGGCGAAGTGGTCATAGGGATTAATGATGCTGGGCACCCCGGCGCGGATAAGATGGCCGGTCTCGGGGTTAATTTTCACCTCGGTGCTGTCGGGGACCTGCTTTACGCAGACAACGATATTCATTAAATTCTCCTTAAAACTGTCGAAGATCGGTTTTTATCTTCGATACCCGGTTACTTGGCTTTAAATGTCTGTTTCAGTTTCGCGGCTACCAGGTCCATGTCGGCTATCATCCCTTTCTGTTCCGCCTGAACGGCCTCTGTATTTACGGCGTCCGCCAGATTTCCGGCGGTGTCGGCCGCGCCCAGCACGAGGGCAAGGCCTTCCAGCGCGGTGTTAAGGGCGGCTTCACGGGCAAAAACGCGGGCCATAGCCTGCCAGCCTTCCCGGTCGAAGCGGACCGTTTCGCTGTATTTCTGGGCGGCGGCCGCCGTAGAGAAGACGGCGGCTGTTTCGGCCGCGGCGATAAGCTTGCCCAGCTTGAAGGTGACATGCTGGTGGCGGGTGAGCTTCTGCACCCGGCACTCTTCCAGCACCGCGCCCAGCGCCCGCAGCGCCAGCGCCGAAGCGTGCGCGCCGACCCGGGGTTCTTTGGCGTGCAGCTCGTCCAGCCTGTCCGCCATGTCCAGATAATATCTGCCGCGGGATTTTAAATGCTCCTGCCAGCGGCCGCGGTAAATGGTCATTTCCAGGACTTCGCTGGTGCCCTCGTAAATGCAGGTGATCTTGATGTCCCGCTTGATCTTTTCCACCGGAAAATCCTTAGTGTAGCCGTACCCGCCCAAAGCCTGGATAGCGTCGTCGGCGGCTTTGTTGCCCCATTCGGAAGCGCCGTACTTGGCGACGGCGCCCTCGGTCTGCAGGCCGTGCTCGCCGGAATCCAGCCTGAGGGCCGTATATTCAATATAGGCCCGGGCTCCCTCGAGGCGAACATAATTGGGCACGATAAGCTTGTGGGTGTAGCCCTGTTTGTCGGAAAGGGGGCCGCCGCCCTGTATGCGCTGCTGGCTATAGCGGATAGCCTGTTCCATCGCCTCCTCGCCGGCGCCCAGCCCGAAGGCCGCGACCATCACGCGCGTATAGCCGAACACGGCCTGGGCCTGGAGAAGGCCTTTGCCCTCCTCCATGCCTATCAGGTTCTCGGCCGGCACGTAAACGTTATCCAGCGAAAGCCCGGCGGTATTAGAGAGGCGGATGCCGTGCTTGTCCTCGTGCTTGTTGGCGGAAAAGCCTTCCATATCCTTCTCGACGATGAACCAGCTGGGGCCGCCGGGGGCCAGGGCCAGCACGGTGTGCACGTCGGCCACGCCGCCGTTGGAGATCCACTGCTTGTTCCCCGTTATCCGGTAGCCTGCTATTTTGCCGTTCTTCACCACATGCTCGGCGCGCGTGCGCAGATTCACCAGGTCCGAGCCGGCGTCGGGCTCGGTGGCCGCGTAGGCCACCAGCAGATTCTCCGAAGCTATGCGGCGCAGCCACTTCTCCTTCTGCTCCTCCGTGCCGCCCTGATTGAGCGGATCCGTGCCCAGGAACGTGGCGAACACGCCGGTGGCGATGCCGAGGTCTATGCGGGCCAGGAGTTCGCAGACCCGGTAAATGTCGAAGGTGCCGCCGGAAACCCCGCCGTATTCCTCGGGGATCATCAGCAGGTGCACGCCCAGTATGTCGCGGTCGTACATTTCCCTGAGGATGTCCGCGGGAAATTCGTTTTTCTGGTCCAGCTCCCGGATCAGGTCGTAAGGGATGCGCCGCTTGGCGTACTCCCTCAGGCTGTCCAGCATTAAACCGCGTGAGATAGCGTCGATGCTTGCCATTCAAAACTCCTTAATAAATCAGATGCAGAACTATGCCTTCACCGCTTCGCAACAGGCGAGATAGCCCTTTATCTCGGCGGTTATCTTTTCGGCGAAAGCTTTGTCCTCAAGGCCCTCGGCGTTAATAAAGATATTCTCGGCCGCGCAGCGGATAGCGGCCTCAAGCTGATAGCGGGCGCTGTGGTAGTCGGACACCACGTGCGCGGAGACGGAAGCCGCGCAGACGCCCAGCCCCGCCAGCGCCTCCGAGGCCAGGCGCGCGGTCTTCAGCGGCACCTCGGCCGCGTGCTTCAGCGCCGCCTGCATCTTCATCTTGCGCTCCGGGTTATCCTTGGGGATCTTCATCGCTTCCATGAAGCCGTCGAAAGAAGCGGCGTCTTCGGCGACGCAGGCCTGAAGCGCGGCCTTGTGCCCGCCCAGGCTCTCCAGCAGCGAGCGGAGCGCGGGCCTCTTGGCCTCGTCGAGCTTCTTGCCGCGGAGCGTAATGCCCAGGGCCATCTGCCCGAGAGCGCAGCCCATGGCGCCGCTCACCGCCGCGGCGGACCCGCCGCCGGGAGTGGGATCGGTGCTGGCCAGCGCGTCCACAAAAAGGCCGGCCCCCGCCTGCCAGGAGCTAAGCAGCTTCAGCAGTTTGGTTTCCAGCACCTGCCCGTCCTTGTTGAAATCCTTCACCTGCAGAGCCTCCACGGCGTAATCCGTGATCGCGTCCTGGGTGGTCAGGCCGATAAGCTCGGTGCCGGTGACCGCTATGTTCTTAGGGGCCAGCTCTTTGGCCAATTCGTCCATCACGCGCTTTATGGAGGTAGTGCGGTAGTCGGTCAGCACGGTGGAAAGCTGCACCTGCCCCTTTGATTCCAGGAAGATCTCCTTGGCGCGCAGCGCGGGCAGACCGCCCCCGGAAGTGCGTATTTTCTTTGCCAGGCCCTTGGCGAAGTCCATGTCGGTGGTGGCCAGGTTCACGTTGAAATTCACTATCTGATTGCGGGCGCCCACGGCCATGGCCCCGGCGGTGGGATGGATGTGGTTGGGGCCGAAGTCCGGCACCCGCTCGGGGTTCCTGCCTATGTCCTCGCGCAGGCCTTCGAACTGACCCTTGCGCACCTTGGCCAGGTCGCGGCGGTTTTCATTGCGGGCGGCCCTGTCGTAAAGATATACCGGTATATTAAGCTCGCGGCCTATCCGCTCGCCGGCGATCCCGGCCAGTTTCACGCAGTCTTCTATAGTGGAATCCATTATCGGAATGAACGGGGCCACGTCGGTAGCGCCCATGCGGGGATGTTCCCCCTTGTGGTGATTGAGGTCGATGAGCTGCGCGGCTTTCTTGGTGACGGCGAACATGGCGTCGGCGGCGGTTTCCACCGGAGCGATAAAAGTAAGCACGGTGCGGTTATGGTCGGCGTCTTTCTCGACGTCAAGGACCAGCACGCCCGGAACGGCTCTGGCGGCGTCCACTATCGCGTTTATTTTAGCAAGGTCGCGGCCTTCGCTGAAGTTCGGCACACATTCCACGAATTTTCCCATAAAGCCTCCTTGATCGCGTCCGCGGGCGGTAAAAGCCGCCCTATAATATAGTTAATTATAGCTAAAATTCCGCGGGCCGTGCTAGGGGAGGAAGTGGGAGGAAGCGGACTACCCGGCGCAAATGCGAAAACCCGCTTTTGGCGGGTTTTCGCTTCCCCTTTTCATCGGGGAGTTCTAGGTGGAGGTCGCCTATGGCTGACATCCACCTATACTATAGCAGACAGTCCTTGACTTGTCAAGGCCCTTTCCTATTCTTCCATACCCCGTAGGTGACCACCAGCATTATATTGAAGCTGTCCACCGACTTCAGGCTGAGGTTG
>CAIQNV010000101.1 GCA_903873295.1 uncultured Elusimicrobia bacterium | reverse complement strand
GTCTCCCTCAAGGACTACCCGACTATAAGACACAGCATAAAGTACGTCCTCGAAGAGAAGGGCGGGACTGTCGGGAGTCACGAGTCGAAAGTCGAAAGTCAGCCTGCGGCTGCGCCGGCGCCGGCACCCAAGGCCGCCTCTGCCCCGACCCCCGACGCCCGACCCACGACTTCCCAGTCTTCCGTGAACGCGGACGCCGTCCAGGCGGAGATCCTTAACATGATCGCCGAGAAAACCGGCTATCCCAAGGATATGCTCGAGCTGGACCTCGATATGGAGGCCGACCTCGGCATCGACACCGTGAAGCAGGCCGAGCTCTTCGCCGCCATACGCGAGCGTTACAATATAGCCCGCAAGGATAATGTATCGTTGAAGGATTATCCGACCATCAGGCACTGCATACGCTTCGTCACGGACGAAACGGGTCAAACTGCCGTACAGCCGGAAATTCCGGCCGCCCGGCCGCAAGGCCGCCCGACCGTCCAGCCTTCCGTTCAACCTGAGCTGATCGACCTTTCGGCTAAGCCCGCCGAAACCCCGGCTGAGAAACCCGCGAAACAGGAATATCCCAGACGCCACATCCGCCACGTCCCTGTAATAATACCGGCGCCTGTCGAGCAGGAAGTCATAAAAAAACTTTCGCCCAAGCGGCCCGTGGCTATCTTCGCTGAGGACCTGGACCTGGCCAAGGCTTTCCGGGCGGAGCTCAACAAGCACCGCGCCGATTCTTATATCTTCACGCCGGCCAAGACCAAGGTGAAAGACGCCATAACCGTGGACTTTAAGAACATACCGGAGCTGGAGAAAGCGCTGACCGGCTTCGCCGCCGCGCACCCGGATACGCAGGGAATAATTTACCTGCCCGGCTGCATGGTGAAATCGCTCTCGCAGGAGACGGCCGCCACGGAGGACCTTAAGCGCTATGCGCTGCCGCTGTTCCTGGCGGCAAAGCACCTGGGCGCGGGCCTCGCGAAAGCCGATCCCGGCAATACCACGTTCATGGCCGTAGTTACCACGCTCGACGGAGGCTTCGGCTACAAGACGCGGGACGCCTTCGATCCGATATACGGCGCCATTCACGGCCCCACGCTGTGCCTGCGCAAGGAGTTCGAGCACAGCGCGGTGAAACTTCTGGACTTCGAGCCCAGCGCTTCGAACCAGACCATAGTGCAGAAGGCCTTCTACGAAATACTCTACTCGGACAAGCGCCTTGCGATAGGCTACGCCGACGGCAAGCGCTGGACGCTGGCGGGCAAGCCGCAGACGCTGGACAAGTCGCGCCAGACCACGCCGCTGGAAGGCAAGACCGTGCTGATAACAGGGGGCGGCCGCGGCCTGGGAGCATTGTTCGCCAGGATGCTCGCCGCGCAGCATAGACCCGATCTGGTCCTGCTGGACATAATGGACCTCAATGACAAGGCGAAGCGCCTTATCTCCATGAGCCCGGAAGAGCAGAAAGCCTACAAGACCGGCGAGCTCTGGAGCGAGATAAAAGCGACGATGGAGAAGCCGACGCCGGCCCTCCTCGAGCGCGAGTTCACCAGGCTCAAGGACGCGGCCGACATGCACAAGAACCTGGAGGCGATACGCGCCCTCGGCGTGAAGGTGCACTATTACCGCTGCGACCTGAACGACGCCGAGGCCTTCGCCGGCGTGATGCGGAACATAAAAGCCGACTTCGGCCAGCTGGACGGCGTGGTGCACTTCGCAGGGCTGGAGCGCTCGAAGCTCGCCGTGGACAAGACCGTGGAAGAGTACCTCCTTATCTTCAAGACCAAGTCGGACTCCGCCATCAACCTGTGGAAGTCCGGCATAGTGAAGGAGAAGGGTTTCTGGGTGATGGTCTCGTCCATCGCCGGCAAGTTCGGCAACCTGGGACAGACCGATTACGCGGCCGCTTCCGACTATATAGCCAAGTTCTGCCTCAGCCAGAGCAACCGGGGCGTGCGCGCGTTCAGCGTGGACATGACCGGCTACGCCCAGATAGGCATGGGCGCCAGGCCCGGCGTGGAGGCTTTCCTGAAAGCGCAGGAGATGGAGTTCCTCTACCCCGAGGAAGGCATGCAGGCCATGATCGACGAGCTGGCCTACGGCAAGGTCCCGGAGATAATACTCTCCGGGAGCCTCGGCAAGATGGACTGGGACAAGCAGCTGATGTACGAGCCGAACTTCTCGTCCTCGGCCTCCACCGGCTTCCACTTCGCCCCTAAGGTCGAGGACCTGATGAAGGGGGAATCCCTCTCGGCCTCGAAGGAGTTTTCGCTGGAGCAGGACCCCTATCTGCTCGACCACTCCATAAACGGCACCCCCTACGTGCCGGGAGTCATCGGGCTCGAGACTTTCGCCGAGGCCGCGGCCGTTGTGAACGGAGCGCCGCCCAAGGTTCTCACCGGGGTGCGCTTCGCGGTGCCTATCAAGCTGCTCCGCAACAAGCCGGCCGACATAAAAATAAAGGCCGCCGCCGGGGCGGACGGCCTGGAGCTGCGCCTGGAGTCGGACTTCGTCAGCCCCAAGGGCCTGCGCCTGGGGACTACCCGGACGCACTTCCGGGCTACGGCGGCGGCCGACGCGCTTTCCTCCTGGAACGACGCGATGCGCCCCGCTCTGCCGAAGTTAAACAAATACAAGGCGGACGCGCAGGCGATATACAAGACTTATTTTCACGGCCCCAGCTTCCAGGTCCTGGACGGGATAATCTCCGTGGAGAAGAATTCCGTGCTGGCGGTCTTCAAGCGCCCGCAGGCCCCGCTCTGGAAGAGCGGGCAGCAGAAGCTGGTGTTCCACCCGCTGGTGTTCGAGGCGCTGTTCCAGGCCTGCGGCTGGCGCGACATCCAGTTCGACCGGAGCATGGCTCTGCCCGACGCGATAGGCGCCGCCATCGTCTACGACCACGAGCCGCAGGACCCGGAGACGCTGTTCCTCTACGGCGTCTACAAGGGCCGCACCGAGGACAACAGGAGCCTCTACGACGCGTGGGCTTTCGACTCCGGCTTCAACCTGGCCGCGGAACTGCGCGACTATGCGATGATACCGACACCGATATAAGGAGAGGGCGGGGCGCTTAGAATTAATGGAAGAAATAACGGTCTGGCCGGCAACCGGCGCGCGGGTACAGTTTCTCAGGGTGGACGGCCTTGAGGCGGGGGACTCGCTGTCTCCGGCCGAGTCCCTGAAGTATGCCGGCTTCCGCGTGGAGAAGCGGCGCAGCGAATGGCTGGCCGGACGGCTGGCGGCCAAGACGCTGCTGGCCGCGGCGGAGGAGGGAAAAAAGCTGTGCTCCTTTGAAATAACTACCGACCACCTTGGCCGCCCGTCGTGCGGCCCTGCCCTGCTTTCCATTTCACATTCCGGCGGCTGGGCGCTCGCCGCGCTTAAGCCGGGCGGGACCGGCTTTCTGGGCGCCGACCTGGAAAAAATAGAAGAGCGCCATCCGGCCTGGTACCGCGATTATTTTCACCTGAGCGAGCTGCCGAAGCCGGATCCTTCCGAAGCCACAAGGATCTGGGCGATAAAAGAGGCCCTGCTTAAAGCCCTGGGCCTGGGCCTGACGGCCGGCCCGCTGGACATAAGGACGGACGGGGAAATAAGATTCAGCGGCAAAGCGCTGGAGCGCTACAAAGAGCTGGGCAGCCCGCCCTTCTCCGTTGAGGTCCGCCCCTTCCCTGAAGGCTTCTGGACGGTCGTGGCCGCGGATAAACCCTGAAGGCGGGCTCCGATCAAAGGTAACATATAAGAAAACGAGGAGATAACCAGTATGGCCGATTTAATGGAAGACCCCATAACAGGCGCCGCAAGCGCGCAGGACACCGGGAAAAAAACCCACCCCAAGAAATTGCGCGTGGTGCCTGAATCCCTCAGGAAATTCCGCGAGATACACGTCCTGGCGGAGGCCGGAGGCCCGCCGGAAAAGATAGCCGCCCAGAAGGCCAAGGGCAAGCTGACCGCCCGGGAAAGGATAGCCTACCTTACGGACGAGGGGTCGTTCCAGGAAATAGGCCTGCTGATGGAATCCCGCTGCACGGATTTCGGCATAAAAGACAAGCACATCAAGGGCGACGGCGTCATCACCGGGTTCGGCAGGATCGGCGGCCGCCCCGCGGCGATCTTTTCGGAAGACTTCACCCAACTGGGCGGGTCGCTCGGCCGCACCCACGCCGACAAGATAGCCAAGCTTATGGACATGGCCGTCGACGCGCGCATCCCGGTCATAGGGATACTCGATTCCGGCGGCGCCCGCATCCAGGAAGGCGTGGACTCCCTGGACGGCTACGGCGAGATCTTCTACCGCAACACCAAAGCTTCGGGAATAATACCGCAGATCTCCATAATCCTGGGCCCCTGCGCCGGCGGCGCGGTCTATTCGCCGGCCCTCACGGACTTCGTTTTCATGGCCAAGGGGCTGAGCCACATGTTCGTCACCGGGCCGGAAGTGGTCAAGGCGGCCACCGGGGAAGAGGTGGATTTCGAAACCCTCGGCGGCTCCATGACGCACGCCTCCAAATCGGGCGTCTGCCATTTCGTCGCGAACTCGGAGCCGGACTGCTTCAGACAGGTCAAGGAGCTGATGAGCTTCCTGCCGCAAAGCCGCTTTGAGAACCCGCCGGCCCAGGAGACCAAAGATTCGGCCGACCGCAGGATCTCCCTGCTGGAGAAGCTCTGCGAAGTGGACCCGCGCAAGCCCTACCGCGTCAACCACATAATCTGGTGGCTGGCTGACGACCATAAGTTCATGGAAGTGCACCACGACTTCGCCAGGAATATCGTGGTCGGCTTCATCCGCCTGGGCGGCCAGGTGGTGGGCGTGATAGCGAATAACCCCGCCCACATGGCCGGGGCCCTCGACATCAACGCTTCCGACAAGGCCGCGCGCTTCATCCGCCTCCTGAACAACTTCAACATACCCATACTTACGCTGGTGGACGTGCCGGGCTACTGGCCCGGAGTGGCGCAGGAGCACGGCGGGATAATCCGCCACGGCGCCAAGCTGCTTTACGCCTACGCGGAAGCCACCGTTCCCAAAGTGACGCTGGTCCTGCGCAAAGCCTACGGCGGCGCCTACATAGCGATGAGCTCCAAACTTATGGGCGGCGACATGAACTTCTCCCTGCCGTCGGCGGAGATCGCGGTGATGGGCCCGCGCGGCGCTATCGAAATACTTTACTCCCGCCAGATAAAAGAAGCCAAGGAAGAGGAGCGGGAAGCCCTGAGGGCGAAGCTGGCCAAGGAATATTCCGACAAGTTCGCCTCACCCTACCAGACGGCCTCCCACGGTTCCATAGACGAAGTTATAGAGCCGTCGCAGGCCCGCTCGCGGCTGATCGGCGCCTTCCGCCTGCTGGCCGGCAAGCGCCGCCCCGGCGAGCACGCCCATACCGGGAACATACCGCTGTAAAGAAGATCGGGAATCGGGAATCTGGAATCGGGAATCGGGGATCGGGAGTCAGGGATTCAGGAATTAATAATTCCGGTTGGCGATCCCGGATCCCCGATCCCTGTTTTTTGTATTAGCTACGCTTATACTCCCATTAATGTTTTTAAACTCGTTCGCTTTTCTATTTTTAGTAGAATTGTAATTAAGGAAAACATTATGGACCTACCAATTCAAATGCTCACAACAGCGGTCGCAGTACCGGTATTCGGCGCGTTTCTCATACCCCTCGCCGGCCGGGTATCGACCACGGCCAGGAACGCCTTTGCGGTGCTCCTGGGCTTATTCACCTTCGTAGCCGCAGCCTCCCTTTTCAGCACGGTAACAGGAGGGGAAACCGCCGACTACGCCCTGAGCTTCCCGCTGGGCCTGGACTTTATACTGAGCGCCGACATGCTTTCGGTCTTCATGGCCTCCATTTCGGCCTTCGTAAGCGCCATAATCCTGATCTACTCGCTCGACTACATCTCCCACTACGAGAACCAGACCGAATATTACACGATGGTGGTGCTCTTCCTGGGCTCGATGATGGGCCTGGTGTTTTCCGCCAGCCTGCTCTGGATGTACGTGTTCTGGGAAATGACCGGCTTCGCCAGCTGGCGGCTCGTGGGATTTTTCCGCTCAGACAGAGATGTGGCCAAGGCCAATAAGACCATACTTGTCACCGTCTTCGGCGCGCTGTGCATGCTGATAGGCATAGTAATGATCTACTTCGATTACGGCACGCTTGACCTGCGCGCGCTGCACGGCCAGTCGATCTCCTACGCCGCCGCGGCCTTGATATTGACAGGTATCCTTGCCAAGTCGGCCACGCTGCCCTTTTCGACCTGGCTGCCCGACGCCGGCGTCGCGCCCTCCACGGTGACCGCCCTGCTGCACGCCGCCGTGCTGGTCAAGATCGGCGTCTACGCCTACGCGCGCATTTTCGGCGTGACCTTCGCGGCGCCGGACGGGTTCTCCAACGCCGTGCTTTACCTGGCGGGCGCCAGCGCTTTGGTCTCCGCCGGAGCGGCCCTGATAGAGACCGATATCAAGCGGATAATCGCCTACTCCACGGTGAGCCAGATAGCTTTCATCTTCCTGGGGCTCGCCTCCGGAAACAGGACCGCTTTCGCCGGGGCGCTGCTCTATATCCTGATGCACAGCGTCGCCAAGGGCGGCCTGTTCCTGTGCGCCGGCATCATTGAACAGAACACCCATACCAAAGATATAAACAAGATGGGCGGCCTGTTCTCCTCCATGCCGGTCACCGGCACGGCCTTCGCGCTCTGCTCGCTTTCGGTGATGGGGATACCGCCCTTCGGCGGCTTCTTCAGCAAGTTCCTGGTGTTCTCCGGGGCCGCCCAGAACGGCAGCCTGCCGGTGCTGCTGATGTTTCTCGCCGGCGCGGTAATGACGCTGCTCTATCTGGTGCGCCTGTTCTACAAGATCTTCCTGGGCGACCCCGCCGGGCATAAGAGCCCCAGGGAAGGCTCCTACACCATGGTGGCCAGCGTGATGGCCCTCGCGCTGATAGGCCTGGCCCTCGGCGCGCTGATCTATTATCCCTCGGCTTACACCGAACTCCTCACCGCTAATTTAGGAGTGAACCTGCAATGAACCTGATACTCATCCCGATAGTGCTGCCGCTCGTCTCCGCCTTCGCGCTGCTCTGCATGAGCGAGAGAACAAAGTACCTTAAGGAAGTCCTGGCCGTCGGAGCCGCCCTGGTTTCGCTGCTCGCCGCGGCCAATATCTTCCTGCTGCCGCCGACCGCTCTCTCTTACAGCTGGCTGGGGTCCGGCATCAGCTTCACGCTGAAAACCGACAATCTCAGCGCCTTCCTGCTGCTGGCGGTCTCGCTCTTCTCGGCGGCGATCTCAGTCTACTCCTTCAGCCTTCCCGCGAAGGGCCCGGCAAAATGGTTCCTCTTCAACCTGCTTATGACGCAGGCTTTTGCCGCCGGCGTGGCCCTGGCCGACAACATGGTAGCCATGCTATTTTTCTGGGAAGGCCTGCTGGTGTTCCTCTACACCTTCATAGCGCTCTCCCAGCCCACCCACGCGGCAAAGCGCACGGCCATGAAGGCTTTCCTTATTAACGCGGTGACCGACCTCTGTCTGCTGGCCGGCGTGGTGATCACCGGCTACATAGCGGGGACCTTCAGCATGTCCGAGATCTCCCATAACAAGCTCACGCTGGACTACAGCTGGTCCATTTTCGCCTATGTGCTGCTGCTCGTCGGCGCCGTTTCCAAGGCCGGGGCCTTTCCCTTCCATACCTGGATACCCGACGCCGCCACCGACTCCAGCGCGCCCTTCATGGCTTATGTGCCCGCGGCCATCGACAAGCTGCTCGGCATTTATTTCCTGACCCGCGCCAGCGTCTACCTCTTCGCCCTGGACGGCAAGATGCAGCTGGTCCTTATGACCCTCGGCGCGGTCACCATCCTGGTGGCCGTCATGATGGCCTTTGTGCAGAAGGATTACAAGCGCCTGCTCTCCTACCACGCCGTAAGCCAGACCGGCTACATGATACTCGGCATAGGCACGCTTAACCCGATAGGCATAGCCGGCGGGCTGTTCCACATGATCAACAACGCCGTTTTCAAGTCCTGCCTGTTCATGACGGCCGGCGCGGTGGAACGGCAGACCGGCACCAATGACCTGTCGAAGCTGGGGGGGCTGTTCCGCTCTATGCCGGTAACCGGCGTATGTTTCCTTATAGCGGCGGTCTCCATCTCGGGCATTGCCCCGCTGAACGGATTTTTCTCCAAGGAACTGATCTACAAGGGAACCCTTGAGACCGGCTACAAAGTTTTCTTTCTGGCCGCAGAGATAGGCTCTTTCCTCACCCTGGCTTCCTTCCTCAAACTCGGCCACGCGGCCTTCTTCGGCAAGCGCCCCGAGAATTTGAAAGAGACCAAAGAGGCGCCTTTCTCCATGCTGCTGCCCATGCTGGCGCTGGCGGGCATCTGCGCGGCCTTCGGCTTCGGGGCCCGGCTCCCTTTAGAATGGTTCATCTCCCCGTCGCTGACCGCCCTTAACATCCAGCACGGCGTGCTCTCCGGCTTCCACCCGGACAAGCTCTACTTCATATCCGTGATAGTGATACTGGCCGCGGTCATCAACCACATGGTCGGCCTGTCGGCGGGCGGGGGGAAGGCCTGCAAGGCTTCCGACCACATACACTACGCCCCTGTGCTCAAGGAAACCTACGCCCTGGCCGAGCGGCGCGCCTTCGACCTTTACGAGCAGACCATGGACCATGCGGTTCCGTTCGCCTCAAAGCTCCTGTACAGGGCCGACCGCTTTCTTGACTGGGCCACGGACACGCTGCCCAGCGGCGCGGCCGGTTTCTTCAGCGGCGCTTTCAGCCGTTTCCACAACGGCTCCTACCCGCTCTATATGGCGCTTACCCTGGCAGGCACCGTAATTTACATCCTGCTGGCGGCCAGCAACGGAGGACTCAGATAATGGACAAAGGACTTCTCGCTTATCTCCTTATCCCGCTTTTCGCCGCGGTGATAATTCCTTTCGCCGCCCGCTGCCGCCGGAAGCTGGCCGATATAATCGCCGCCGTAACGCTGCTGGCGGGGCTCGCGAACCTGGCCTGGCTGGTTTTGCGCCCCTCGGTCATAAACGGCGGCTTCGCCGACATTCCCGGGGACGGCCTCTCGCTGCTCCTGGTGGCGACCATCTACCTTATCGGGCTCTGCGTCACTTTCTTCTCCGCCTGGTTCATGGACGAGGAACTGCCCAACCGCCCGGCCTACTACTCGCTGATACTGGTCTCCGTGGCCGCCATGACCGGCGTGGTCACCACTAGCGACTTCTTTACCTTATATGTGTTCATCGAGGTCCTGGCGGTCACCACGTTCGCGCTGATCACCACCGACGAATCAGCCGGGGGCATCGAGGGCGCGCTCAAATATTTCTTCCTGACCTTCCCGGCCTCGGCGCTTATCATAGCGGGCCTGGCCGTGCTGCTGCTGACGCTGGGCAGCCTCTCCTTCGAGAACCTGCGCATCTTCATGGCGTCCGACATCCCGTCCGGCCCGGTCACTTTCGGGGCCGCGCTTATGCTGCTGGGATTCCTCATTAAGTCCGGCGTGGTGCCCTTCCATGCCTGGACGCCCGACGCCTATCAGGGCGCCTACGCCCCGGTCTCGGCCCACCTGGCCGGCATAGTCACCAAGATCTCAGGCGTCTACGCCATAGTGAAGCTGGCCACGCTGCTGCGCTTCTTCGACGGCAGGGCGCAGGGCCTCTCCGGGATGCTCATGTTCCTCGGCATGCTCTCCATCGCCGTGGGCGCGCTGGCCGCGCTCAGGCAGAAAGACTTCAAGCGCATGCTGGCCTTCTCCAGCATCAGCCAGGTCGGCTACATAGTGCTGGCGGCCGGCCTCGGCACGCCGCTGGCCATCATGGGCGCCGTGTTCCACCTCGTCAACCACGCCACTTTCAAAACCGTGCTGTTCCTCAACAGCGCCAGCCTGGAGAGATCCGCGGGCACCACGGACATGGACAAGCTGGGCGGCCTGGAGCATTCCATGCCCTGGACCTCCTGGACCTCGGTGGTGGCGCTGCTCTCCACCGCCGGAGTGCCGCCGCTGTCCGGCTTCTGGAGCAAGCTCCTTATCATCCTGGCCCTGTGGGAATCCGGGTTTAAGACTTACGCCGTGCTGGCCCTGCTCTTCAGCATAGTCACGCTGGCCTATTTCATGGTGATGCAGCGCAAAGTTTTCTTCGGGTTGAAGACGAGGGCCGCGGAAAACTCTCCGGAGGTTTCCGCCCCGCTGCTGGCTCCCGTCGTACTTCTGAGCGCGGTCATAGTGGCCCTGGGCCTGCTGTTCCCGTACTTCTACACCTACGTGAGAGTAGTGACTGAAAGGATAATCCTATGACCTATCACACCCTTCTCTTCCTGTTCACGGCTATTTTCGCGGTCTGGGCCGTGATGGCCAGAAAACTGCTTACCTCCGCTATCATGCTGGCGCTGGTCAGCGTCTGCGTCGCTCTGATCTTCTTCGACTTCGGCGCCCCGTGGGCCGGGGTCTTCGAGCTGTCGGTCTGCGCCGGCCTGATAACCGTGCTGTTCGTGGGCGCGGTAAGCCTTGTGCGGACCGTGGAAGAAAAAAGCCCGGAAAACCGCACCCGCTTCCAGGCGCTGCCGCCGGCCCTGGCGATCTTCGCCATAGCGGCCTGGTTCTACCTGCCTCCCTTTTTAGACGAGCTGGCCGGCTGGGCCCGCCCCGGCACCGGCGGCGGGACCATAGGCCTGGCCCTCTGGGACATGCGCCGCCCCGACCTGCTGGGCCAGGTGCTGATGCTGGCGGCCGGCGTCTTCGTTATCAAGTCAGTCTTCCCGAGGAGGACCGAGAACAAATGAGCACTTTCGCAACGGAATGGTACCTGATAGCGATAATAATGTTCACCGGCTTTTACTGCATGCTGGTCTCGCGCAGCATAGTGCGCCAGCTCGTCGGCCTTGAGATAGTCTCCAAGGGCGCCATGCTTACGCTGATCTCCGCGGGCGCGCTGACCAACAACCTGGTCATGGCGCAGGCGCTGCTCATCACCATGATAGTCATAGAGGTGGTGGTAGTGGCCGCGGGCCTCGCGCTGCTGGTCAAGAACTTCCGCGTGAACGGCTCCGCCGATATGTGGAAGCTGAACGGCCTGAAAGGATAAAAACATGAACGTACTGCTTTCCCCTCCGGTGGTTTTTGTGATCTCGCTGCTGTTCGTGATGGCGCTCTCGCTGCTGCTCTCGCCGCTGGCGGCCAAACCGGCCCGCATACCCGGCTCCGCCAAGCACAAGCCTTATGGCTGCGGCGAGGACGTCCCCGCCGACCAGGCCAGGGCCGTCCCCGACTACCAGGCCTTCTTCCCTTTCGCCATCTTCTTCACCCTGCTGCACGTGGCGGGCCTGATGCTGGCCACCTGGAGCTTCAACCCGCTTTCCGCCGGCATAGGGCTGGTCGCCGGCTACGCGGCCGCGGTGATAGTGATACTGGCGATACTCTTCGTGGGCTAAAAAAACATGAAAATCATAGATAAACTGATCACCTGGTCGCTGCTTAAATCCCCCTGGATACTCCACTTCAACTCCGGCGCCTGCAACGGCTGCGACATCGAAGTGGTGGACGCCCTCACGCCCAAATACGACATTGAGCGCTTCGGCATATTGCTGAAAGCGACGCCGCGCCACGCGGACATCCTGGTGGTCAGCGGCCCCGTCACCCGCCAACAGGCCAAGCGCCTCCGGACGATCTACGACCAGATGCCCGACCCCAAGTTCGTCATGGCGGTGGGCGCCTGCGGCTGCTCCGGCGGCGTGTTCAACGGCTGCTACGGCGTCATCCCCGGCGTGGACAAGACCCTGCCGGTCTCCGTCTACATCCCGGGCTGCCCCGTGCGCCCCGAAGCCATAATAGACGGCGTGGTAAAAATGATACAGAGCGTCGAAGCCGCGTCGAATTAAGAGGGAACCTTACATGAGCGATCTCGCCAACGAAGAAAAAATAAAAGCTGACCTTGAAAAAGAATTTCACGGGGCGGTCTCCAACGCCGTAGTGCAGCGCAGGAACCGCGTGTGGCTGGATGCCGAAGCCGCCAGGCTGCCGGAGATACTGGCCTGGCTGAAGGCCCGGGGCCTGAACCACCTCGCGACGGTCACCGGCTTCGACGAGGGGGAGAACCTCGGCGCCTCTTACCACATTACCGACACGAAGATCCTGGTCACGGTGAAGGTGAAGACCCCGCGCGCCGAGCCCACCCTCCCCTCGGTGCTCGCGTCGTTCCCGGGCGCGCTTTCCTACGAGCGCGAGCTCGAGGATATGCTGGGCATAAAGATAGCCGGCCTGCCCGCCGGCCGCCGCTACCCCCTGCCCGACGATTTTCCGACCGGCCAGTACCCGCTGCGCAAGGACTGGAAATTCGTCCCGCCCGCCGGCGAAACGGAGGCCAAATAATGTCCAAGATAACAATACCTTTCGGGCCGCAGCATCCCGCCCTTAAAGAGCCCGAGAATTTCATGCTGGTGCTGGAAGGCGAGCAGATCTCCGGCGCCACCATCAACCTGGGCTACAACCACCGCGGCATGGAGAAGGCCGCCGAGGACCGCACCTACATCCAGAACCTTTACCTTATAGAGCGAGTCTGCGGCATCTGCTCCCATTCGCACACCACCTGCTATATCACGAACGTGGAGGAGCTGGCCAAGGCCGAGGTCCCGCAGCGGGCGCTGGCCATCCGCACCCTTTTCGGGGAGCTGGAACGCGTGCACAGCCACCTGCTGTGGCTGGGCGTGGCCGGGTACGAGATGGGCTTTGAAACGCTGTTCATGTACACCTGGCGCGACCGCGAGCAGGTGCTGGACTGCCTGGAGCTGCTCAGCGGCAACCGCGTCCACTATTCGATAAACACCATAGGCGGCGTGCGCCGCGACATCACCGCCGAGCAGAAGGCCGAGGTCAAGAAGCGCATCAAATACCTCGAGGAGCGCACGCAGTATTACATAAAGCTGGCCACCGGCGAGCCGACCGTGCTGGCCCGCACCCAGGATGTGGGCAGGCTGCCTTACGACGTAGCCATCGAGCGCGGCGCCGTGGGCCCCACGGCCCGCGCCTCCGGCGTAGCGCGCGACGTGAGGAAGGACGACCCCTACCTGATCTACAGCCAGCTGGACTTCAAAGTTATCACGCACAATACCAACGACGTTTTCGGCCGCCTGGTGGTGCGCGCGCTGGAGCTGGTGGAATCCTACAAGCTGATCCACCAGATCCTCGACGGCCTGCCGGAAGGCCCCATAGCCGTGAAGGTCCCCTGGAAGCTGCCCGCCGGAGAGGCGGTGAACCACTACGAGGCGCCCCGCGGCGAGGATATACATTACCTCAAAGCCAACGGCACCGATAAGCCCGAGCGTCTGAAAGTGCGCGCCCCGACGCTGGCCAACCTGCAGTCCGTGGCCTATATGCTGGAGGGCGGCTGGCTGGCCGATGTGCCCCTCGTGATAGCCGCCATCGACCCGTGCATGTCCTGCACCGACCGCGCCGCCGTCTGGAACCCGGAAAAGGGCAGGACCGAGGTGTACAGCTGGGAAGAGATGCGCAAGCTGGGCATAGAGCATTACAAGCGCCGGGGCGTGGACTTCGGCAGGCTGTGATCTATAAGGGATATATAATAATGGACTCCATACTTCCTCTCGCTCAAATCATGATCTTCCCGGGCTTCCTGTTCCTGGCCGTCTACGGGCTGCTCCTCCAGTGGGTGGACCGGAAGCTTTGCGCGGCGATGCAGAACCGCATGGGCCCGCCGTGGGTCCAGCCTTTCGCCGACTTCATTAAGCTGCTGGCCAAGGAAGTTATAGTGCCGGACGAGGCGGAGTCCGTGATGTTCCGCGTGCTGCCTTTCTTCGCGCTGGCCGCGGTCATGACCGCGATGGTCTCCATCCCGGTGGGACAGACGGCGCTTTTCTCTTTCCAGGGAGACCTGGTGGCGGTGGTCTATCTGCTGACCATCCCCACGGTAACCTTCTTCCTGGCCGGCTGGAGCTCTACGAGTCCCTACGCCACGGTCGGCGCGATGCGCGTGCTCACGCAGCTCTTCGCCTACGAAGTGCCGCTGATGCTCTCGCTGATAGGCCCGGCGATACTTGCCGGTACCTGGAACATAGCGGAGATCTCCGCCTTCTTCGGGGCGCATCCCGCCCTGATCCCGGCGCAGCTACTGGGCTTCGCGGCGGCGCTTATCGCCCTGCAGGGCAAGCTCGAGCGCATGCCTTTCGATATCCCGCACGCCAAGAACGAGATCGTCGGCGGGCAGTTCACCGAGTACTCGGGCCGGCTGTTCGGCTTCTTCTGCCTGGCGGTGGACATGGAGCTGGTGGTGGGCGCGGCGCTGCTCAACGCGGTGTTCCTGGGCGGGGCGCTGGGGCTTACCGGCCCGGCGGCTATCGCGCTCTTCCTGGTGAAAACGCTCTTCGTCGCCTTCCTGCTGGCGCTGCTGAAGGTGCTGATGGCCCGCATACGCATAGAGCAGATGATAAATTTCTGCTGGAAGTACCTGGCCCCCGTGGCGATGGCGCAGGTGCTGTTCGATATTTTCCTCAAGTATAAATTAGGATAATCCCATGAAAATACCCGCAAAAGTTTTCAGCGAAGTTATAACGCACCTTTTCAAAAAGCCGGCCACCACCGCCTATCCTTTTGAGAAAGCGAAGCTCTTCCCGAACTACCGCGGGCGGATAGATTTCGACTCGCCGAAGTGCATTGGCTGCCAGATCTGCGTCCGCGTCTGCCCGGCCAAGGCCATCGAGATCCCCTTGTCGGCGCATCAGCCGCCGGCCGCGGCGCCAGCGGAAGGCCAGCCCGCGGCGGCCGCGAAGAAGAAATTCGACTGCATCATGAAGCTGGACCACTGCGTGTTCTGCGCTCAGTGCGTGGAGAGCTGTCCCAAGAAAGCCCTGCTGATGACCCAGGACTTCGAGCTGGCCAGCGTGAACCGCAAAGAGCTCCGCAGGCACTATAAATAAACTGCGCCTTACCCTGACAAAAGAAGCCGGCCCGCTAGCCGGCTTCTTTATTTGGCGCTCCCGGGTTTAGCCTGGGAACGGGCCGGGCACGGGGTCGGGACACACCGTGCCCGCCCCTCCTCACTCGGCCTTCGCGCTTACGTAAGCTCAGGCCTCCGTGAGGGCCCGCCAACCCCATCTCCTCGGCAGGACCGCTACTCAACTACCCGCGAACCTGAAACCCGAAATTAGCGAGCCACCTGCTCTGCTCATTGTTACAGCGGGGGGAAATCTTTTATAATTAGGGTATGGGCTTTAATTCAATTTCCAACTGGTTCGATTCCAGCCTTATCTTGGGCAACACACCGGAGGCCTATGGCTTCGCCGTTATAGCCTTCGCCGTCGGGCTGGCGCTGCTGTACCTTGTAAAGAACATCGGGTTGGGCCGCCTAAAAGCGCTGGCGGAAAAGACCGAAACAGATCTGGACGACCTGCTGATAGCCATGACCGAGAAATTCAGCTGGTTCGAATACCAGCTGGCCGCCTTCTTCATCGCTACGCGCTACCTGCAGCGCAGCCCGGCCTTCGACAAGGACCTCAAGATCGTCATACTGCTGGTCTTCACCTACCGCGCCATAACGCTGACGCAGCAGCTGCTTTCCTATTGGATAAACAAGATCGCCGCCCAGCGGGAGCTTTCAGGCGCCGCCAAAACCTCCGTGGTCAACAGCACGCAGGTGATAATGCGCGCCGTAGTCTGGGTGGCCGCCGCGCTTTTCGTGCTGGATAACCTCGGCGTCAATATTTCAGCCGTACTCACCGGCCTCGGCATAGGCGGCGTGGCCGTGGCGCTGGCCGCGCAGGCCATACTTGGCGATCTGTTCAATTTTTTCGTTATCCTCCTGGACAAGCCCTTCAATATAGGCGACTTCATAACCTCGGACTCGGTTTCCGGCACTATTGAACATATCGGGCTTAAATCCACCCGCATACGCAGCCTTTCCGGCGAGATGGTGGTGGTCTCCAATTCAAACCTGCTCGGCTCGCGCATACGCAACTATAAGGACCTCACCAAGCGCCGCGTGGTCTTCAAGACGGGCATCGTCTATGGGACGAAGCCGGAGCTGCTCAGGAAGATCCCTTCGATCATAAAAAAAGCCGTCCTGGCCTCCAAAGCCGAATTCGACCGCTGCAACCTTTACAGCTGCGGGGATTTCTCCCTGGACTTTGAAACCGTATATTATCTCAGCGAACCTGACTACGCCGCCTATATGGCCGCCCACGAGCAGGTGCTGCTGGCCGTCCTTGAAGGCCTTGCCGCCGCCGGAGCGGAGCCGGCCTACCCGACACAGACGCTTTTGGTAAAAAAGCAGGGAAATTAGGAGGAAAAATGAAGAAAACAATATTAGCGGCGGCGGTCCTGGCGCTCTTCGCCGCGGGCCTGCAGG
>CAIQNV010000100.1 GCA_903873295.1 uncultured Elusimicrobia bacterium | reverse complement strand
GCGCTAAAAGCGCTTTTTAGTGAAAAGCCGCTTCGCTAGAAAAGTTCCTTCCTCCCCTCCCTTGAATTCGGGCCCGGGCCGGCGAAGCCGCCGGTTAAGGAATACGGCCTTATTTTTGTATTATAAAGGTACGGGGAAGTGTTCCCGCGGTTTTCGGCTTTCCCCGGTGACAAGAGCGCGCTAAGCGGACCCATGTATCCTGCAAACGGAATCGCAAAATTAATTCGGCCGGTAACGAACCCGTTAAGGCGCCTGGCGGCTTCCCCGGGCCGCCGCTCTCTTTTTTTTCTGGCCTGCTGTTTTGAATTATTGACCCCGCCCCCGCCGTTATGCTCCGCCGAGTTCGAAGTCCTGGATAAATTGTCGGTGGACGGCTACACCCTCCTCCGGGGCACCGCCGACATCAAGGGAAGCAATTTCACCGTGGGCGGAGCCACCTTCGTGGTGCTGGGCGGTAAAGTCGGCATCGGGACTGGGTCGCCCCAAAAGAATCTCGAAGTCATAGGCCAAACCAGGATCGCGGGCTCCGCAGGCTCCGGCTACGCGCTGCTGGAGCTGGGCCAATCGGCCACGGCCTCCAATAATTGGCACCTGGGCTCAGAAGGCGACGGAACTTTCCGCTTCTACAACGGAGTATTCGGGGCGGGACTGGAGCGGGTGAGGATCACTTCGGCCGGCAATGTCGGCATCGGCACGGTAAATCCGGCCTCGCCGCTGCAGGTGAACGGAACCGCCGCCGCGGCTTACGGCGACGAGCTTGGCTGGCGCCAATTCGTCCTGGGCTACAGCTGGGACGGCTCCAGTATGCATTATTACTGGAACCGCGTCTTCCAGATCGCGTCCGGTTCGAGCGTCCTGTTCCAGGTCCTGGTGAAAACCGACTACAACTACGCCGACTACGGCTTGTACAATGTCCAGGTGAGCAATTATGCCGGGGTCAGCGTCTGCGTAGAGAACGACAGAGTGTCCGGGAAAACCCCGGTATATGTCGCGGTCGACAGCGGCGGCTATGTCTGGATAAAAGCGCTGGGCCAGTGGCAGTCGACTTTTAATTACAAAGTGATCCGCAACGATAATGTCACCGTCCTGAGCGGCGCGGACGTCACCACCCAGGAAGCGAACCCCGGCACTCTGGTGGTAGCTCCTTCTCAATATGTCAGAGCGACCCTGCCGGGGCCGGTATTGGACCCCTCGAACAGCGGCTTCAGCAATATCGTCATAAACACCGCCGGGAGCATCGGCATCGGGACGTCTAATCCCGGGGCCGCTCTTGAGGTGGCTTCCGCCTCCACGCAGCTGAGACTTAAAAATCCGAACGCGCCGGCCGGGACTTACTGGAAGCTCGGGCCCGACGGGAACAACAGCATCATAATTTATAATCAGGCCGATCAGGGAGTCTGGATAGGGACCGGCGGAACCGCCTGGAACTCCAGCTCCGACAGGCGGCTTAAAACCGGCGTCAAGCCCCTCGGGCCGTCGGCGCTGCATGACATCGGGCTGCTGAACCCCGTAACCTACACCTGGCGCGACAAGCGGAGCGGCGGCGAGACTCACGCCGGCTTCATCGCCCAGGAAATAGGAGAGGTCTTCCCGCTTCTCGTCTCCACTGGCCCCCCGACCGCCCTCACTCCCGACGGCACTCTGTCCGTGAATTACACGGGGCTCACCCCGTATCTCGTCAAGGCGGTGCAGGAGCTCAAAGCCGAGAACGAAGCGCTGCGCCTGTCCCTGCGCGCGCAGCAGGCCGATATCGAGCGCCTCAGGACCGGGCTCGAAGCGCTGAAAAAGCGGCCGTAGGAACCGGACAGGAGAGGCGGGCCGGCAGCTTCCCGGGCCTGCCGTCCGGGCTTACAGCCATTTGCGGGCGTCTCTTTTTATCAGGAGCCCTGCTTCTTTCGGCCCGGCCGTCCTCGCGGGGTATAAGATCAGGGGCGCCAGCTCCGGCCGCTCCTTCCATAATTCCAGGATCGGCGTTATGAACTCCCACATGAAATTCATGTCGCCCGAGCTCACGAACAGGGTCCGGTCCCCCGCCATTACGTCGAGGAGCAGCCTTTCATAGTCGCCGGGCACGTCGTACTCCTCGGTATGCTGGCGGTAGTTCAGCTTGATGTTGCGCTTGGTAAAGCAGAGCTTGGGGCCGGGATGCTTGGTATTGAGGGACAGTATCAGGCTCTCCTCCGGCTGTATGTTCATGTGCAGCGTGTTGGAATAATCCAGCCCGGCGAAGCCGAAAAGCCCGCCGTCGCCCTCCTTGTACTGGATCACGATCTTCGTCTGTTTCGCCGCCATCCGCTTCCCGACCCGGACGTAGAAAGGCACGTCCCGCCAGCGGTCGTTATCTATGAAGAATTTGAAAGCGAAAAAAGTCTCGGTAACGGAGTCCGGCTCCACGCCGGGCTCCTGCCGGTACCCTTTGAGCGGGACCGCCGGCCTGTCGTTCGCCGCATACTGGCCCCTCACGGTATTTTTTACGATATCGGACGCGGTGAACTTCCGCACCGCGGAGAAAAACCTTTCCTTCTCTTGCTTGAACTCGGCGTCCTTGAAAGAGGAGGGAAGCTCCATGCCTATGATCGCCACCATCTGGAAAATATGGCTGAGCATATCCCGGCCGGTGCCCATGCTGCTGAAATAGCCGGCGCGCCCCTCCACGCCGAGCTCCTCGTATATCGTGAACTGGACATTATCGATAAAGCCGCGCCGCCAGGTGCATTCGAAGATATTGTTGACCGAGCGCAGCGCCAGGATGTTCTGGATGGTCTCCTTCATCAGGTAATGGTCGATGCGGTATATCTGGGCCTCGCTCGCGCTCCGGCAAAGCTCTTTATCCAGCTCCATGGCGCTGGTCAGGCTGAACCCGTACGGCTTTTCTATAAGTATCCGCGACCAGCCGTCCCGGTCCCCGGGTTCGAGAAGAAGCCCGCTCTCTTTCAGGTGCCGGGCTATCGGAAGAAAGGAGACCGGCGGCGTGGCCAGATAAAAGAACCTTTTTTTATAGACGCCGTTCTCGGCGTCCAGGCGGTCCAGCTCGGCGGAGAGGCCGCTGAAGAACAAGGGGCTGGAATAATCCGCCCTGAAATAGGAGATCCGCGCCAGGAAAGCGGCAAGCTCCTCCCCGGAAACCCCGGGACAGGCCCTGTGCAGTTTTTCCTTTATCGAAGCCCGGAAGGTTTCCGAATTAAAGTCCGATCTGCCGCAGGCCGCCAGGTAGAATTTTTTGGGCAGCAGCTTCATCCGGTGCAGATTCAGGAAGGCCGGCAGGATCTTCCTGGCGGACAGGTCGCCGGTGGCGCCGAACAGCACCGCGCCGCAGTTCCCCGGTATGGTTTCCAGGCAAAAACCCGTTTTATGTTCCATATAGTCACCCCGTTAGCCGCCCGGCCGTCAGCTTCCTTTTCTCACGCCGTGCCCGCCGAATTCGTCCCTTAAAGCGGCCGTCAGCTTGTCGGAGAACTCCTCGGGCTTCCTCGAGCTGAAGCGCTTGAAAAGCGAGAGCGTTATGACCGGCAGGGAAACCCCCCTGTCCACGGCTTCCTGCACGGTCCAGCGCCCTTCGCCCGAATCCTCGACGTAGCCGGCCACCCCGGTCAGCTCCGGATTCTTTTTAAAAGCGTCCCCCGCCAGCTCCAGCAGCCAGGACCTGATAACGCTGCCGGAGTTCCAGAGGTCCGCCAGCTTCGAAAAATCCATCCCCCCGTAAGGAGAGGCCTTAAGGAGCTCGAACCCCTCCCCGTACGCTTCCATCATGGCGTATTCTATGCCGTTGTGCACCATCTTGGTGAAATGGCCGCTGCCGGCGGCGCCGCAATACATGTAGCCTTTTTCGGAGCAAAGAGCTTTCAGAAAAGGCTCTATTGTTTTGAAGGCCCCGCTCTCGCCGCCCGCCATTATGCAGTAGCCTTTTTCCAGCCCCCAGACGCCGCCGGAAACTCCGGCGTCGACGAAATTTATACCCTTCTCCTTCAGCAGGCCGGCCCGCCTGACGGAATCCTTATAATTGCTGTTGCCGCCGTCGACAAGCGTGTCTCCCGGCTTAAGAAGGCCCGCCAGTTTCAGGACGGTCGCTTCGGTCGCTTCGCCGGAGGGCACCATCAGCCACGCCAGCGCGGGCGAGCCCAGCTTTGAGACCAGTTCCGGCAGGCTGTAGGCGGGCTCCGCCCCCTCTTTTTCCAGCTCCCGCGTTTTCCCGGGGCTGGTATTGTAAGCCGCCACCGCTATCCCGCTTTTAAGGAGCCTGCGGGCCATATTCCCGCCCATCTTGCCAAGGCCGATAATTCCGATCTTCATTTTTTCCTCCAGGCTTGCTCTGTCTTTCCGCCCGCTTATTCCCGGCCGTCGGGCGGCGCGGGAAAACTCCGGGAGCGGCCCGTCAGGTCCGGCTTGACCCGGCGGCTCCGGCTTTGCGCATCTCACGTTCGCGCAGCCAGACAAAAATAATGGGAGTGATGAACATTATATGTATGAAGCTGCTTATCATCCCGCCTATCACCGGCACCGCCAGCGGCCGCATTATCTCCGAGCCGGTGCTGGTGCTCCACAGGATGGGCAGCAGGCCCGCCAGCGTAGTCCCCACGGTCATCACCTTCGGCCTCAGGCGCAGCTTCGCGCCCTCCTTCACCGCCTCCAGCAGGTCCGCGCGGTCGAACGCCGCGCCCCGCCCGGCCATTTTCTTCTCCACCGCCTCGCGGAGGTACACCACCATGACAATGCCGGTCTCGATGGCGACGCCGAAAAGCGCGATATAGCCCACCCAAGCGGCTACGCTGAAGTTATACCCCAGCAGGAACTGCAGGAAGACCCCGCCGGTGAGCGCGAAAGGCACCGCCAGTATGATATGCGCCGCTTCTTTGGCGGAGCGGTAGACTATGTAAAGAAGCAGGAAAATGATGCCGAGCACCGTGGGCAGAATGACCTGCAGCGAGCGCTGGGCGCGCAGCTGACTTTCATACTGTCCGCTCCATTCTACCGTCATGCCCGGCTCCAGCCTGAGTTCTTTGGCGATCCTCCGGCGGGCCTCTTTGACGAAGCCGCCGAGGTCGCGCCCCTGCACGTTGGCCTGCACGAAAGCGCGCAGCCGGCCGTTCTCGCTGGAGATCTCGCTCGGCCCGGTCACGCGCTTAATGCTTGCCACCTGGCCGAGAGGAATAGCCCTGCCGGAGGGAGTAAACACCAGCACGTCCCCCAGCCGCTCTATCTCGTCGCGGTCGTCGCGCTGGTAGCGCACCTGTATAGGGAACCGCTCGCGGCCCTCTATGGTGGTCGTGACGTTCTTGCCGCCTATCCCGGCTTCCACTACGTCCAGCACGTCCCGCGCGCGCAGGCCGTAGCGGGCCATAGCCACGCGGTCGATCTCGATGTTGATATAAGGCTTGCCCTGTACGCGCGACGGGGCGACCCCCGCCGCTCCCGGGACGGTCCGGATTATTTTTTCGGCCTCGAAAGCTTTTCGCTGCAGCGCGTCCAGGTCCGAACCCAGTATTTTCACTCCGACCTGGGCCCGGATGCCTGTGCTGAGCATGAGGATGCGCCCTTCGATGGGGTGCAGGAAACCGGGCACGTAGCCGGGCGCCTGCCCCAATTTAGCGGTCAGCTCGGCCAGCAGCTTTTCCTGCGTCATACCGGGCCGCCACTCGGATTCCGGTTTCAGCTCTATGGTAGTCTCGATCATTTCCACCGGCGCCGGATCCGTCGCGGTTTCGGAGCGCCCGAGCTTGCCGGCCGCCGACCGGACTTCCGGCACCTCCCGGAGCGCCCTGTCCTGCCAGGAGATAAGCCGCTTTATTTCCGTCAGCGAAGTGCTGGGAAGGAGCACGGGCATGAAAAGCAGGCTGCCCTCGTTCAGGGTCGGCATGAACTCGCTGCCCATCCCGCGCGAGGCCCTGGCCGCCCGGTCGAGATGCAGTGCCTGAAGCGCGTCCCCCACCGGGCGGGGCAGGCCGAAAGCCAGCAGCAAAGCCGCGGCCAGCAGCCCGGCGGCCCATCTCAGCAGCTTCATGCGCCGGTCGAGCGCCCAGTCCAGCGCGGGGCCGTAGAGAGCGAGCAGGCGCTTCATCATCCAGTTCTTTTCTTCGGGCTGGAACGGGCCGCGCACCAGAAAAGTGCAGAGCGCCGGCACAAGAGTGACGGCGAGCAGCGAGGCCCCTATCATGGCGAAGCTTTTCGTGAAAGCCAGCGGGTGGAAGAGCTTTCCCTCCTCTCCGACCAGCGAGAAAACAGGCAGGAAAGCCAGGATGATGATGGCCATCGCGAAAAAGATGGGCCGCCCCACCTGCTGCGCCGCCTCGAGCGTCACTTTCCAGGTCTGCGCCGGGGTAAGGCGGGTACGCCCGCCCAGGCTGCTTTCGAGGCGCTCGCAATGCCGGATCACGTTCTCGGTCATTACGATGCCCGCGTCCACCAGCACGCCTATGGCTATGGCGATGCCGGAGAGCGACATGATATTGGAGGTGATGCCGAAATAGCGCATCAGGATGAACGAGGTCAGGATGGAGATAGGCAGCGGCAGCGTTACGATCAGGATGCTGCGGAAGTGCCAGAGGAAAATTATGTGCGCGAGCACCACCAGGATTATTTCCTCGACAAGCGTCCGCCTGAGCGTAGAGATGGCCCGCCAGATAAGAGTGCTGCGGTCGTAAAACGGTTCTATGGAAACTCCGGGCGGAAGGCCGGGCGCTATCCGGGCTATTTTCTCCTTGACGTCGCGGATCACGGCCAGGCCGTTGGCCCCGTTGCGCATGACGACGACGCCGCCGACCACCTCGTGCCCGTCCACGTCCAGCGCGCCGCGCCGGAAGTCCCCGCCCAGCCTGACGGAGGCCACGTCGCGCAGGTACACCGGCGTGCCGCCGCTTTCCCTGAGGACGATGTCCTCCAGGTCTTTCGCGGACTTTACCAGGCCGATGCCGCGCACCACGAACTCCATGCCGTTCTCTTCGATAACCTTTCCGCCCACGTTCAGATTGCTCTGCTCCACGGCCTCGAGCACGTCCTTCAGCGGGACCTGCAGCGAGCGCATCCGCGCCGGGGAAACTTCGATCTGATACTGCCGCACGAAGCCGCCTATGCTGCCTACGTCGGCGACGCCGCTCACGGCATTGAGCTGATAGCGCACGAACCAGTCCTGCAGCGCGCGCAGCTGCGCAAGATCATAGCCCCCCTGCGGCGCTTTCTCCGGGTCCACGGCGAGATAATACTGGTAAACCCAGCCCAGCCCCGTAGCGTCGGGCCCGATGCGCGGCACCACCCCGGCCGGGAGGGAATCGTTCAGGTAGTTCAGCCGCTCGAGCACCCGGGTGCGGGCGAAATAGTTGTCCACGCCTTCTTCGAAGATCACCGTCATGAAGGAGAAGCCGAACATGGACGTGGCGCGGATATCCTTCACCCCGCTGAGGCCCTGCAGGTTGACCGACAGCGGGTACGTGATCTGGTCCTCCACTTCCTGCGGGCCGCGCCCGGGCCAATCGGCGAAGACTATGACCTGGTTCTCGCTCAGGTCCGGTATCGCGTCCACCGGAGTGCGCAGCAGCGAGCGCACCCCCCACCCGGTGAGCAGCAGCGCGGCGCACAGGACCAGGAAGCGGTTGCGCAGCGACCACTCTATAAGCCGGTCGATCATAGTTCGGTCTCATCCCCGGGCGCCGGCGCGGCGGCGCCGGAGAACGGATTGCGCGCCGGGCCTTTGAGCTGTATCCAGAGCCCGGGTTCGGGAGCCGAAGGGGAGCGATAGATCTTCACCCCGGAGAAAACCTGCTCTTCCCCGCGCAGCCGCAGGGCCCAGGCGGCCACGGCGGCGCCGAACGAAAGGAACCGCTCCCGGGCCTGCGCCAGATCGCCGGCGGTCCCGAACCGGCTCGCCCGGGCTACGCCGGCCACCAGTTCGCTCCAGCGGTGCCCCGCGCAGAATTCCGTCTCCAGCGTAGGAAGCCAGTCGGGCAGCCTGACAGCCACCCGGTTGAATTCGTCGACCTTGTCTTCAGCCAAAGCCAGGGCGAGCCTGTCGGTCTGCTCCAGAAAAGAATCTATCGCCAGCCGCTGTACCGAAGTGAGGGGGGCCACTCCGGCGGCCGTGTTCAGCTGTTCCTCCACCGCGGCCGCCCGCCGCTGGGTCCGCATGGCGTCGCTCACCACCGATAAACCAAAGCGGCGCCCTGAGGCGTTCGCCATCAGCTCCGTCCGGGCGCCGGTCCGAACGACGTCGCTCGCCGGCGCCGCGGCCGTTTCCGCCGCCTGCGGGGCGTCCGGGGCGGCCGGCTCCGGCCCGGCGGTAGGCAGGGCCGGAGCCTTCGCTTTGACCCGGGCCGTGCGCCGGGTACGGGCCGGCGCGGGGATCTCGTCGCCGCAGGTCAGCATTGCGGCACCGTAATAGGGATTGCGCAGCGGGCCTTTCTCCTGCAGCCAAAGCCCCGGGGGTTTCGCCATAGGGCAATGGTAAACTTTCAGCGGCCGGAATTTTTCCTCGCCGGCGCGCGCCAGCTGCAGCAGGGCCACGGCGCTTGTGCTGAACGCGCGGAATTGCTCCCGGGCGTCCGCCAGGTCCCTGGCCGTCCGCAGCCGGCCCGAGGCCGTAAGGGCGCTTATCTGCTCCCCCCAGCCAGGGGCGCCGCCCAGTTCTTTCCGCAGCGCCGCGAGAGCTCCCGGCAGGCCCGTGATCTCCCGGTTGAATTGAGCCGCGTCATCCGCCGCCAGCGCCCGGCTGAGGCCGGAGCTTGCCGCGAAGAATTCCTCCAGGGCCCTCAGCCCGGAGGAGCTGAGTTTTTCAGAGGCGGAAACCGGTCCGGCGGGAGGCACCGGCGGGGCGGCGGGCGCGGCCTCGGTCTCGGACGCCGGCTCCCGCTCTCCCTGCGAGAGCTGGGCCTGGGCGTCGAGCAGCACATTGCCCGACGTAACCACGCGCTCGCCTTCGCTTAAGCCCCGCAGCACTTCCCAGACCTGGTCGCCCTGGCGGCCGAGCTTCACGCGCCGTCTCTCATAGGTTCCCGCGCCCTTATCCACATAGACGTAGGAGGCCGCTCCGGGAAAAAGAACGGCGGTCCGCGGCACCGCAAGCACGTTCGGAACGCGGGCCAGCACTCTGCCTTCGCCGTACATACCAAGCTGCAGCAGCCGCCGGGTGCGCCCGTCGGCGGTTACCGCGGGATTTTCCAGGTCGGCGCGCACTTTTATCGTGCGGGTGGCGTCGCTCAGCGCGGGCTCTATGAAGGAAATCGCCGCGGGGAAAACTTTTCCGGGCAGGGCCGCGAATTGGACCTCCACTTTCTGCCCCGGCCTCAGCCAGGGCAGCTGTTGTTCGTAGACGTCGAAGCGGAACCACAGGACCGAGAGGTCCACTATGGTGAAAAGCTTTTCACCCTCCGTCACGTACTGCCCCAGGGAGACATTGCGCTCCGTGACCGTCCCCGGCCGCTGGGCGATAATGTCGCTCGAATACGGCTCGTAATTAAGGGCCGCTTTCATCGCTTTATCGGGCTGGCCCGACTGTCCGGCCAGCCCGGCCTGGAGGCGCAGGTACTGGCGCTTCTGCGCCAGGTCGGGGCTCAGCAGGCTCAGGAGCGCCTGGCCCTCGGCCACCTCCACCCCGACATAATCCACGTCCAAAGCCGCTATCCGGCCCGAGGCCGGCGCGGAGATGACGGATCTGCGCGAATCGGCCGCCTCAAGGGTCCCGGCCACCCGCAGCGCGCGCTCAAGCGGCTGCCGCCGGGCCTCCCCGCTTTGCACGTTAAGCACCGTAATATTATCCGGGCTCAGCGCCACCACGCCGTCCCCGGCGGGGCACGAGTTGTTTTTTGCCGCCGGCGAAAGGTCCATGCCGCAGATAGTGCATTTGCCTGCACGGGCGGCATTAACCCACGGATGCATCTGGCATTGGTATAGGAGGGCCGCGCTTTCTCCCGCTTCAGCCGGGCCCGCGCGGAAGTGCCGGAACAGCAAATAGCCGGAAAACCCCAGGACGGCCGCGGCGAGCGCGACACCGGCGGCAGTCTTCGCTTTTGCGCTTATTTTATACGTCCGATCCATTAGGTCTCCCCCCGCTAGTCTATGAATATTGCGCGCGAACGGCAAAAACTCCGCGCGCCGGTTCTATCCGGCGCGCGGCAGACTTATAGTCACCGGGGAGCTTCCCGCCCGGCTTACAACGTAGTCACCGACAGCGTGCTCGAGTAAGGCGAGTAGGTCAACCCGAGATAGGCCCTGACCCTGAACAGGTATCTGGTCTTTGTCACCAGACCGTTCACGCGGTAGGCGGCGGTCAGATTGGTCGTAGTCGCTATCGTAGTCCAGGTCACCCCGCCGTTGTTGCTCTGCTGTATCTGGAAGCCCGTGGCGGTAGGCGCGTTGCTGGTCCAGCCGAGGGTCACATAAGTGCTGGCTGTCGTGGTCGCCCGCAGACCGGAGGGGGCGGCCAGAGTCACCGGGGGCACTTTAGGCGTCACGGCGAGGGAAGCCGCTCCGGGGCCGGTGCCTATGGCGTTCGTCGCGGTCACCGTGAAGGTATACTCCGTGCCGTTGACCAGCCCGGTCACCGTGATCGGGCTTCCAGTGCCTGTGACCGTAAAGGTCCCGGAGGTAACCGTGTAGTACAGTATCGGGTTGAAGCCGTTCGAGAGCGGCGGGCTGAACGATATCGTCGCCTGCCCGTTGCCGGCCACGGCCACGACATTGCGGGGCGCCGACGGCACCGTTCCCGGTATGATTATATTGGAAAGGCCGGCCGGGCCCGTTCCGACGGGGTTGGTCACGGTCACGGAGAACTGGTAGGTGGCTCCGTTCGTCAGCCCGGTAAAGATAACCGGGCTGACGTTGCTTAAAACCGTCGCGCCGCCCGTGCGCAGGTTGGTCACCGTGTAAGTGGTGACGATAAGGCCGCCGGTCTGAAGCGTGGGGAAACTTACCGTAGCCGAAGCGTTCCCCGGCACGGCGGTAACTACGGGCGCCAGCGGCATGGCGAGCAGGATCATCGGCCTCATCATGTCGTTTTCTTCGTGCCCGAGCAAGTGACAGTGCCACACGTACTCGTGGCCGAAATACATCGGCGCGTTGCTGAGCGTGTACGCCGAGTTCGTCAGCGGGTCTATGCTGCTCAACGTAGCGGTCGGAGGCTGCGTCACGTCCAGCGAGCGGACGCTCTCGGGCAGGGCGAAAGGCACTACCGGGTCCTTGATCTTAAGGGCCACGATAGCGTCCTCCAGCGGGTTCATCCTGACGGTCTCCTTCCAGCCGAGCTCATTGGCGTCCGGCGGGCGGATAGCGCCGTCCCAGCCGACGCGGTTGACCAGCTGCACGTTGAACAGGTGGAAGTGGATGGCATGGGTGTCCACGCCGTTGTGGGTTATCTTCCAGAGCTGCAGCTCGCCGGGTTTAAAGAACTCGGTCGGGGGGTCGGTGTAGCCGTAGGGGATGGTGGTCTGGGTATTGAAGTTGGTAAGCGGCAGCTCAACGCCCAGGGTCGCGTTCATCCTTCCGTAATTAAGCTCGAAGAGCTCCTGTATAGCTTTCGGAAGCAGCGGGTTAACTATCGCCGCGCTGCCGGCGGCCGTGCTGAAGGTCAGAGCGGTGCTCTGTATCCTGGAGTAAAGGCCGGAAGGTACGGTAAGCGCGGGCTGGGCGGCGGAATAGGCGGCGGGCCAGGCGGCCGTCAGCGCGGGCAGGCTGAACGACGGGAAAGCCGGGCCGGACAGCCGGAACTGCAGGATGGTCCTGGTGTTGGGGCCGTAGCCAGCCATGGTCGTGGTAGAGCCGCCGGTGTCGGTCTGGTCCGGGCCGCCCGTATAATAATCGTTACGGGTGTCGAACGCGGGAACCGGCGCCGGGGCGTCGTTATAAAGGATGAGATTGGTAACCGTGGAAGGCACGTTCGAGAAATCCACGATAATATCCGCCCTCTCCGCCGGACCCAGCAGAAGCCCGTGGTCCGAGATGTTCAGGACCACGATATCCCTGCGGTTGTAGTTATAATTTATGGGCTGATTGGGTATCACTACCGGAGCAGTCAGGAAGCCGCCTTCGGTGCCTATCTGTATTATCGGCGGTCCCGCAAAAGTGGGGTCCGGCACTCCGCCTTCCCTGCCGTCGGTGGGCCAGGTAGCGGGGAAGGTGGAAACTTTTACCGCGTTGACCATTTGCACTTCCGTGGGATGGGCCGGGTCCGCGTAATAAAGCTGCAGGTTCCAGAAGCGGTCGTTAGACGCGTTAAGTATCCTGAACCTGTACGCCCTTCTCTGCACATTGAGGTACGGATAGGGCGTGCCGTTGACGACGGGAGTATCAAGGAAGGATTCCGGGACCATGGTCGGGTTCGGAGTTGCCGGAGTTCCGTCGGGGTTCGCGTCGTGGATCAGGCCGGCGGCCGCGGTAAGCGGCGGCCAGAACCAGGGGCCGTAGTCCCATCTGCCCATCGGATTCGCGCCTGAGATATCGAGGGGATTCTGGTTAGGCATATAGACATGCGGGAACCAGAGGTCGCCGGTGCGCGCCGTTCCGGGGGTGGAGCCCCAGTTCCAGGTGGGGTCCTGCGCCGGGATGTCCGGAGCGCTCACAAAAGTTTTGTCCTGTATGATGAGCGGGATGCCGTAGCGGTAATTCCCGCCTATATTGGGAAGGAGCCCGCTGTTTATAAGGCCGTCTTCCGTGGGGTCGGTCAGCAGGTAGCCGGCGGCGGAACCGGCATAAACGTTCAGGCGGGTCGTGCCGTAGGAATGGTCGTGATAGAACATCATTCTCGCGCTCTGGCCGTTGGGATAGTAATAGGTGGCCGAGCCCGGGCCGGGGCTGGGCATGTCCGGGACGTTCTGCTGGCTGGCCCCCTTTGTATAGGGGGTGGCCTCGCCGGCGGGGGTTATCCACTGATGCGGCGTGCCGTCGCTTATCCACGGGGTGTCGCCGCCGTGAAGGTGGAGGACCGCCCGGTTCTGGGTGTACTTATTCATGCCGTCCGGGCCCATGCCGGCGCCCATGGTGGTTTCGTCCACCGGGACGAAGAGATTCCCGGCGGTCCCGAGCCCGAGCTGGTTCGTGAACTTTATGCGCACCGGCCTGTTCTTCTGGGCTATGATGAACGGGCCCAGGTACTGAGACGGGCTGCCGCCGCCTATGTCGTAATAGCCCCTCAACTTAGTGGCGGGCAGGTCGCTGTGCATCTTTTCGGTATAATCCTTGAGGCCTATCTGGTAGTAGTCGGAGCCGGGGAAAGCGGCGGTGTTCGGGACGGCGACGGGGATATACTGGCCGAGATTATTGGCGTTCCCGGCCCCCAGCCCGGGAAGGGAGTCCACAAATTTACGTATGCCGCCGCCGGTAACCACTCCGGAGATGACCGTGGGCTGCGGGCTGTTGGCGTAATTTGGCTCAGGGCCGAAATAATTGGGGATCCCGCCGGGGAGCGGCGCCCGCATGGGCGACTTGAACGGGCGGACGCCCATTTTCAGAGCTTCCGCCGCCTTTACCGCCGCCGCCCGTCTTTCGGCGTTCGTGATGCGCCTCAATAAGAGCGGAGGTTTGCCGTTCACAAGATGTTCCTGGGCGGACGCCTGCCCCGCCCAGAGGGAAATTACGGCCAGAGCCAGCACAAGACGCATAAAAACCGAGACGCGTCCCTTTATTTTATTTTCACTCGTGATCATCTGGGTTCTCCTTCTCTGTCAGTCCCGGGCGCCGGGTCAAAGCGATATAGCCGAAGCGGGCGGCATAGCTCCGGGCGGCGCCGCGGCCGCCGCCGCTGCCGGCTCCGCCGCTCCGCCGAAAAGCAGGCTCACCGTAAATTTATGCGTCTGCTGGTTCAGCCTGTCCCCGGCGGGCTCGTAACTGTAGTCGAAGCTCAGCCAGTTGAAAAGAAAGCCCCCGCCGAGCGTCAGGCTGTTCTCCTTGTCCACGCGTTTTACGCCGACCCTTAAAGCGACGATATCTATCAGACTGTATTCCAGGCCCAGGCGCTGGTCCAGTTGCGCCCGGTCCCTGGGCTTCTGTACATCCGCCGCCGCCGTCAGCCTGCCCGCCCCGGTTTTAAACCGGGCCGCCGCGCCAGCGTAAAGCACTCCCGGCAGGTCTTCGTTCTCGCTCAGATATTTTAGCCCCCCGCCGACATTCTGCACCCCGGCTCCGAAGGAGAACCGGCCGTTCCTGGTCCTGGCCTGCACCCCGGCGTCGAAGGTAAGGGTTTTGTCGCTGTAGGCTTCCACCAGCTCGCTCTTTACGTATTTTGCCTGGACGCCGACCGAAACATCCGGGCCCCAGACTTTACGGCCCCAGCCCGCGCCCAGGGCGTATTCGCTGGCCAGCGTCACACGGCTCTCGGCGCCGCTTAGGTCAAAAACCTGCTCCTCGCCGGTCTCGTTGCTCAGATAGTTCAGGCTGAACACGCCGGGCTTCCCCGCATGATAGACTCCGGACAGGAACGTCTCGCGGCTCTGGCCGTCCAGCCCCCGCCATGAAGTCAGGGAAACATTGTCCTGCTCCATGAAGCCCAGCCCGGCCGGGTTCAGGTACACGGCTCCGGCGTCGTCGTAGAGCGCCGCCCCGGCGCCGCCCATGGCGGTGGTGCGGGCCGTAGTCTGCTGCCGCAGGAACAGGGCCGTAGACGACCCCGCCCCGAAGCCCGCCGCGGGAGCGGCGAGCGCTATGCCGACCAGGAGTATCAATATTTTAGTTTTCATTTTATCACCACCACCCGCTTCGTTGTGCTGAAACCGGGACATTCAAAGCGCACAAGATATACGCCGGAAGCCACCGACCTGCCGTTGGACGCTGTGCCGTCCCAGGCGTCCACGTAATTACCCGCCGCCCGGACCCCTTTGAAGATCCGCTTCACGAAGCGGCCCAGGCTGTCGTAGATATTTATGGACACCTCGCCGGGCGAGAGCAGTGAGATGGTCAGCTGCGCCGCCTGGCCCTGCCTGGGCTTGAAGATGCCCTGGAAGACCTTGGCATTGTTAACCTGAGGCTCCAGGAGCGTGAGCGCGTCGGCCAGTATAAGCGTATTGCCGGCGTAGGACACTACCACGTTCCACCGCCCCGAAGCTATCGGCTGGCCTATCGCGGCCACTATAGCCGTAGAACCGTACACCGTAGTGCTGAGCGGGTTAACGTCCGCGTAGCCGGCCCGGGCGAGCTTCAGCGTAGTAGTCGGGCCGAACCCCTCGCCGGTCACGGTCAGCATTATGCTGCCCGCGCCTGGAGTGATAATGCCGGGCAGACTGCCGGTGAGCGCCAGCGGCCTGGTCTGCATCACCAGCGCCAGGTGGTTGGCGGCGTAGGCCGCGTCCGTTTCCGTGGCCAGCTTCACCTCGAAGTAATAGGCGCCGAGCGGAGTGAGACCCGTGAAGCCCGTGGTATTGGAACTCAGCGGGCCGCTTGAGAGTATCGCGGTGTAGCCGCTGTCGGAAGCCAGCACGGCTACGTACTGCGCGCCGGCCACGGTATCCCACGCCGCGGAGAACGTCGTGGAAGTTATAGCGGTCACCCCGGGGTGAAGCGGGGTCGCGGACGGCAGGGTCTGGGCCGAGATGGTATTTGCGGCGAACGAGGTGGCCGGCTCGGTGGCTATCTTCACCTCGAAATAATACCGGGTGCCGGGGGCAAGGAAGCCGAAGGACTTGGAAGCGGCGGTTTCCACTGTATTGGAAACTATGCTGGTAAAACCGCTGTCCAGCGCCGCCACCACGGTATAGTTAGAACCCGGCACGGCGGTCCAGGACGCGTCTATCCTGGCCGCGGAGACCACCGACAGCGACGGATAAAGCAGCGTCACCGGCTCGGAGGTAAGCGCTGAAACGACGTTCTGCGGATAAGCGGCATCCGCCTCGGTGGAGAGCTTAACCTCGAAATAATAGGAGGTCAGGCTCGCCAGGCCGGTGTAGGCGGTGGTATTGCCCGTCAGCGTACCGGAGGAGACCGCGGGCGAGAACCCGCTGTTCAGGGAGAATACGGCGTTATAAGTCGCCCCCGTTACCGCCGTCCAGGACGCGGCTACGGTATTGGACGAGGCCGTCAGCGCAGGGAAAAGGGCCGTCCCCGGCGATACCAGCGTCACCGTCGAGGCCTGGTTGGGAACGAAGCCCGCGTCGGTTTCGGAAGCAAGCTTTACTTCCAGATAATAGGTAGTGGCGGGAGACAAACCGCCGAACACGGCCGAATTGCCGCCGCTGACGGTGGTTTGGGAGGAAACGGGAGCAGTATAGCCGCTGCTGCTGGAAAGCACTATGGTGTAGTTCGACCCCGGGACAAGCGTCCAGGAAGCGGAAATGCCCGTCGGCGTAACGCCGCTGAAAACGGGCGACAGCACAGTGCCGTACAGGGGATCGAACTTAAGGACCCGGTTATTGTTGTAGTCGGCTATCCACAGATTGTTGGACCCGTCGGAGACCGCATTAGGAGAGAACAGCGTGGCAGCTCCGGGCGCGGCGCCGCCGTTGGGCGAACCAGTATTATAATCCGCCTGGCCCAACACCATAGCCGCCGCCATACCGCTGCTAAAGGGCGGATCGAACCTGAGCGCGCGGGAATTGGCCGTGTCCCCCACCCAGATATTGCCGGCGGAATCCCTGACCGCGCTTTCAGGGTAGCTCAGCGCGGCCTGCGTAGTGTCCGGGGTACTGCTGCCGAAGCCCGGCTGGCCGAGGACGAGAGCCGCCGTTTTATTGAGATTGACGTATTCCAGCACGCGGCTGTTATTGGTATCGGCGACCCACACGTTGCCGGCGGAGTCTACGGATACTCCGGAAGGGCCGTCGAGACTGGTCGCGAGGTTGCCGGAGGCCGACGATGTATAGTCGCTCCCCTGTCCCAGCAGGTAATCGGCGGCGGCGCCGCTGGTGAGATCAGAGAAACGCACCACGCGGTTATTGGCATAGTCGGCCACCCACACTCTGCCGGCGGTATCTACCGCCACGGAATACGGGCCCTGAAGGAGGTTCTGCGTCTTACCGCCGCTTACCGTGGAAGCGTCGGGCTCTCCCAGGACGCGGTCGGCGGCCTGCCCGTTGGAAGAGGGGGCGGAGAAACGCAGCACGCGGTTATTGGCGTTGTCGGCCACCCACAGTTTTTCCGCGCCGTCTACCGCCACGCTGACGGGATAATATAAGGTACTGAACGAAGCGCTCCCGCCCCGGTTAGGCTGAACGGAGCTGAAATCGGCCTGGCCCAGCACGCCGTCCGCGGGCTGGCCGTTGGTGAAGCTCCTGAAATTATTCCACCAGAGCACTCGGTTGTTCACGGAGTCCGCTACGTACAGATGCCCGGTAGTCGTGCTCACCGCCATGGCGGAGGGGCCGTAAAGGCTGGTCGGTTCCGGGGTGTTCACGGCCGCCTGCGTCAGGTCTTTCTGCCCCAGCGCCACGCCCGCCGCCGCATTATTGGAAGAGGGGCCCGCCTGGCGCAAAGCGCGGTTATTGGAAGTGTCCGCTATCCAGAGGTTTCCCGCGCCGTCGGCCGCTACGCCGCCCGGAGCGTTCAATCCCGCGGCGGAGGCGAAAATCGTGCCCCCATTAGCCGCGTCGGTAACAAAGCCGGGCTGGCCAAGGACGAGATCCGCGCCCTGGCCATTGTGATCCGGAGCCAGGAATCTAAGCACGCGGTTGTTGATAGAATCAGCGACCCAGACGGTAGTGCCGGCCACCGCCACGCCCAAGGGAAGGTTCAGCGTGCCCGAAGCGACAGGCAGCACGCCCTGGTTGGGAGAAGCGGAAACGAAATCGGGCTGGCCCAGGACCAGGACGGCGGCGGACCCGGAGCTCACATCATCCTCGTATTCCAGCACGCGGGAATTGCCGCTGTCCGCGACCCAGAGATTGCCCGCGGCGTCCACCGTCACAGCCGCAGGGCTATTAAGCCCGGCGGCGGCGGCGGCCGCGGAATTGGAAACAAAATCAGCCTGGCCGAGCACGATGGCGGCGCTGCCGCCGTTAGTCAAGGCCACCGTGGAAGGATACCTGAGCGCGCGGTTATTATTGTAGTCCGCCACCCAGATATTGTCGGAGCCGTCCAGCGCGACGCCCCGCGGAGAATAAAGGCTGGCGGCGGCTGGGGTCGCTGAATTGAGATTGCCGTCAGCGGCCAGAAAATTGGGCTGGCCCAGCACGGTATCGGCGGCGGGCCCGTTGCTCACCGGCAGGAGGAATCTCAGGACGCGGTTGTTGCCGGTGTCGGCCACCCAGACATTGCCGGCGCTGTCCGCCGCGACAGCGGAGGGACCGGACAGGGTATTATTCCCGGGCACGCTGCCCTGGTTCGCCAGGGCGCCTGTAAAATCAGCCTGGCCGATGACGCCGTCGGCCGTGTGGCCGGTCGTATAGTTTGCGGCGGTCCACCAGAGGACGCGGTTATTTGCGGTATCGGCCAGGTAGACCCGGCCTCCGCTGAAAGCAGTAACCGCTATGCCCCCGGGAGAGTAGGTGCCCGAGCTCGTGACAGCGTTTATATAAGCCCGGGTCATGGAGGCCTGGCCGAGTTCCAGACCGGCGGCCCCTCCGCTCGAAAGAGCGAAAAGCGGGACCTGCGTGCACAAAAAACCCGCCAGGGCCAGACAGGGAACAATAACCCCCGAAAGGAGTTTTTTATTCACCGCGCACCCCGTCGTTAACCGCCGGATAATTTTTATAAGTGTCATGTTTTTCACCATTTACGCTTCCGCGAATTCCCAGGGCTTTTATCACTTCTATTGTAGCCTGAAGCTGCGCATAAAAAAAGGGCGGGATTCCACTTTTTTCTGACTTTTCCGCCCTCCCCCGAAGGAGCGTCCGTCGGGCGCCGGCGGCGGCGCGTTTTCCGCGGCGCGCGCTCTTTTATCTGGCGCTCCTTGGCAGCTTTACGCTGACAACGGTCCCGCTGCCCGGCTCGCTCTCGATCGTTATCGAGCCGCCGTGCTGATTTACTATCTGCCGGCTGACATAAAGGCCCAGCCCCGTGCCTTTCGCTTTGGTGGTGAAGAACGGCTCGAAGATCTTGCCCAGGAGCTCCTTGGCTATTCCCGCGCCGGTGTCTTCGACGCGGATATCAAGAAATCCGCAGTTCTCGACGGCCCGGATCCGTATTTTCCCGCCGCGCACGGAGGAAACGGCGTCGCGGGCGTTATTCAGGAGATTGGCAAAGACTTCTTTCAGCTGCAGCGGATCGGCTTCGATAAAATTGTTCCCGGCAAGGTCCAGCTCCATACCGGCGGGGGCTTTTCCCGGAGCGGCATCTTCCTCTCCTTTGACGCACTCCCCGAGAATAGCGGCGACGTCCACCGTCTCGAATTGCGGCTGTTTTATCCGCGAATAGAACAGCAGATTGTTTATGATCTGGTTGCTCTCGGCGATCTTTTTATCGATGTTGCGAAGATGCCCGTCCAGCAGCGGGTTGGCGGCTTTTCTCTTGATATTGGACGAGGCCAGGCTTATGGCGGCCAGGGGGTTGCGCAGCTCGTGCGCCACGATGGAAGCCAAAGTGCCGATATCCGCGAGGCGCTTCGCTCTTTCCAGTTCCTGCTGCGCGTCCAGCAGTTCGCGGGACCGCTCCCTGACCAGCTTTTCAAAGGTTTCATTGTCCCGCTTCAGGAGCTCCTCCGCCAGCTTGCGCTCGGTGATATCCTGGCCCTGGGCTATGGTGCCGACCGGAGTTTCCCCGCCCGCTTCATAGATATTGGCCGAATTCCACAGGATCATCCTGACGCTCCCGTCCTTTAGCCGGACGGGAACTTCCAGGCCCACCCCGTCCGGAGATTTCACGCCCGGTATTTTCCCTTCCCCCGCAAGTATTTTCACCGCCGCCCCGTCCCCCTTCTCCTCCGGGAACAGCATGGCCAGGTCTTTGCCGAGCACTTCGCCGGCCGTGTATTTAGTCAGGCGCTCAAAAGCGCGGTTGAACCTCGTGATCTTCAGGTCCGGGCTCCAGCAGATGATCGGGGCGCTGGTATAGGTTATGAGCTTCTCCAGATAATCGTGCGTCTTGCGCAGCTCCTCCCCGGTTTTTCTGCGCTCGGAAGCGTACCGTATGGCGCGGATCAGGAGCTGGGGATTTACCTGCCCTTTCACCAGGTAATCGCCGGCGCCTCTCTGCATGGCCTGTATCCCCAGTTCTTCATCGTCCTGGCCGGTCAGCACGATCACTGAGCTCCGCGGGCCGGCGGCGACTATCTTTTCCAGGCTGCCGAGCCCGGAGCTGTCGGGCAGGCCCAGATCCAGCAGCACTACGTCAAAAAAAGGCCCGGCCGCGAGGGCCGCCAGCGCTTCGGAGAGGCGGCCGGCGGACACGGTTTCAAAATCCCAGGAACAAGCCTCCCCGAGGATCTCGCGGATGAGCCGCAGGTCCCCGGGGTTATCTTCCACGATGAGGATATTCAGGCATTTGCCGGTCATAAAGCTCCGGCCGGGGCAGCGGCTCTCTCGCCGGGCATTTCCAAACCCTCCCTTTGCGGGAAGGTAAAATAGAAAGTCGAGCCCTTGCCGGGTTCCGACTCCAGCCAGATCCGCCCCCCGCGAGTCTCCACTATTTTCTTACAGATGGAGAGGCCTATGCCCGTGCCGGGGTATTCGTTCCTCGCGTGCAGGCGCTGGAAGATAACGAAAATGCGGTCTTTATACTGCGCCTCTATGCCGATGCCGTTGTCTTTTACCGAGAACAGCCACTCCCCGCTCTTTTTTCCCGCGCCGATATGGACGCGCGGCGGCGCGGCCCCGCGGAATTTTATGGCGTTGCCGATAAGGTTCTGGAACAGCCGGACGAAATCGCTCTCGTCGCCGGTCAGCGCCGGCAGCGGGCCGCTCGTCACGACCGCCCCGCTTTCCTCGATAGCGGCCCTGAGGCCGCCGAGAGCCAGGGCGAGGACGGCGCCGCAGTCCACTTTGGTCCCGGCCTTGCCGGCGCGGCCTATCCGGGAGTAGGCCAGCAGGTCCTTTATCAATCTTTGCAGGCGCGCGGCGCCGTCCGCGATATAGTCGATGAACTCATCCGCGTCCGCGTCCAGCTTTCCCGTGTAGCGCCGTTTCAGGAGCTCGGTATAGCCGCTCATCAGCCGCAGCGGCTCCTGCAGGTCGTGCGAGGCCACATAGGCGAACTGCTCCAGGCTCTCGTTGGACTGCTTCAGCTCCGCTTCGGCCTTCTTGCGCACGGCTATCTCTTCGTTCAGCTCGTCGCGCGAGGCTGTGGTCTTTTTCAGCTCTCCCGTCATGGCGTCGAAAGCCCTTGAAAGCTGGCCGATCTCGTCCGTCCGGGCGGTTCCGACCTTATGGTCCAGGTTCCCGCCGCCGATTATCATAGCGCCCCGGGACAGCTCGTTTATCGGGCCCGAGAAGGACCGCGCCATAAAAAAAGCCGCCAGGCCGCAGAGAAAAAAGAGGACGGCCGTGATAGCGGCCACCAGGCGCCCGATCTCGCGGGCTTCCGCGAACGCCTCGGCGGCGTCTATTTTAGCTTCGACGCCCCAGCCGGCGGCGGGGACGTACTGCCAGGCGGCGATGACCTCTACGCCGCGATAATCCTTCATCCGGCCGCTCCCGGTCCCGCCCAGGACCGCTTCCTGGATCGGCTTGCCGGCTCTGTCGCCGAGCCGCAGCCGGCGCTTCAGGGCCGCGCCGGGCTCGTCCCTGAGCGCGTTCAGGAATAAAACGTCATCCCCTTCTTTTTTGGCTATGATCGTCTCTCCGGTCCGCCCCAGCCCGGTGGCATTTTTAATAAGCCCGTAAACGGGAGCCATATCCACTGAAAAGGCGAGCACCCCGGCAAAGGCCCCCCGGAAATCGGCTATGGGGGCGGAAACCAGCAGTACCGGCTTATCCGCTTCCGTATCGCTGAAGAAGGGTTCGGAAAAATATACTCCTTTTTTCCCTTCTTCGAAAGCTCTTTGCGCCGGATCCGGCAGACGGTTCGGGAAACGCTTTTTCCAGCGGGCGGGATTGGACGCGTAAACGACCTTTCCGCGGGCGTCGGCCAGATAGATGTTGTACAGGCCTTTGACGCGCTCCATGGGCCGCAGCTGCCCGTCCAGCATTTTTTGGGCGGCCAGGAACTCCGGAGCCGCCGGGGTTCCGGCCCGCGCGCTCAGCACGGGCAGGTTCGTCCTGATATTATAAAAGCTCTGCCCTATCCGGATATCGGCGTTCAGCACGGAAAACAGGCTGGCTATCTGTTCCGATTTATAGGCGGTAATAGCCTGCAGTTGGGAGAGGCGGGCGCTTTCCAGGGAATCCCGGTAATTATAGTAGGTGAGGCCGCCCAGAAAAAGCAGCGGGAGAAGGGCCGCGGCCAGATAGGTGCTGAAGAGTTTCGATCTGATGGACATGATCTCCGGGCGGGCGCTACTACCCCTTCTCCGTTTTTTTCCGGCTGTTCGCGGCCAGATACCTTATCGGGTCAAAAGACTTCTCCGCTTCTCCGGCCAGGACGGTCTGTATGCCGCGCACGACGTCCTTCTGGCTGAAAGGCTTCCTGAGATAGATATTTACGGAGGACGGGGCCAGCAGGCCCGGATGTTCCCGCTCGTCGAAATACCCGCTCATCATGATAACGGGGATGCGCGCGGTGCCGGGATATTTCCGTATCCTGCCGGCGACCGCAAAACCGTTCTCCGTCCCCAGTTTCAGGTCGAGCAGTATCACGTCCGGCTTTATTCTCCGCGCCAGTTTCAGCGCTTCCTTCCCGTTGGCCGCGGTCACCGGGATGTAGCCGCTCAGGGCCAGGGATTCCCGCAGCTCGGAGAGGAATTCCACGTCGTCGTCGACCAGCAGGACTATCTTTCTTTTATGCGGCATATTACGCTCCTTTAGGATCGCGGTGTTCTTATGATAACGCAATCCGGCGGCGGGGGTAATAGGCTGTTTCCGCTTTTAATTGACTTTTTTACTCCTGCGCCCGGAGGCGCGCGCTCCGCCGCCGCGCGCTTTCCGGCGGTAGCCGGCGGGCGTGGCCCCGGTGGTCTTTTTAAACTGCCGGATGAAAGATTCGGTGTTCTGGTAGCCCAGCTTCTCCGAGATCTGGTCGATGTTGTAGGCGGTCTGTCTTAAAAGCCCTTCGGCCTCGGCCATCTTTAATTCCAGTTTATATTCGTTGAACCCGGTCCCCTGGTGCTCCTGGAATATCCTGCTCAGGTATTTAGGGCTCAGGAAGACGGCGGCCGCCGCGTCCTTCAGGGAAACTTTCCGCGATGAATTCCTGGTCAGGTAGCGCTTCACATGCTCTATTTTGCCCGCGGTGTCGGCGGCGTCGCCGCGGTAGCCGGTTTTTCTCAGGTTCAGCACCCTGTCGATCGCGGCGCGGACTTTTTCTATATCGAAAGGCTTTTCCAGAAAGTCGTCGGCCTTGCCTCTCAGGGCCCTCAGAACCGTCTCTTTGGAGCTGTAGCCGGTCACTATCATGGTCGCCACGCCGGAAGCCGTTTTGTTTATTTGCTCCAGCAGGGACAGCCCGTCCAGCCCGGGCATGCGCACATCCATGATGACCAGGTCTATCTCATTGGGCGCCTTAAGTATCCTCAGGGCCTCCGCCCCGTCGGCCGCCTGGAGGAACTCGTAGCCGCTGAAGCACTCCGTGAATTCCTCCCGGAAAACGCTGTCGTCGTCTACCAGAAGTATTTTTTCTCGCCTGGGCAGGCTCTCCCGCGCTTTTTTCTTTTTCATGGAAAATTCCGGCTGCGTTCCTTGTTCTTAAAGTTCCGGCGCTCTTATTATTATTACCAAATAAAAAAGTTTTTTCAATAGAGACGGCTCCCGAAGCTCCAAAATAAGGAACAAAGTCCGGAGAAAGTGGAATCAGCCCTATTACTTTTCCTCCCCGGGGTTGTATAATATGATTCTATATCAATTCCGTTTATTGGCGGAAAACTTGTAGAATCCTGTGGCGGGGTCAGCGGGGCTCCGCGGGTTCGCCGCTAGTTCCGGCCGTTCCGGACTTGTATTTTTTCAGGAGCGCGAAAGCATATGGACCTTGTCACTATTTCCGTCATTGCCTCCGCTATCGCGGCTTTCGGGCTCGTCGCCGCCTGGCAGCACCGCCTGGAGCGCGCGCACGACGCCGAAGAAGAAGCGAAGCTCCGCGAGCGCCTTAAAGAGATAAAAGAGCTCGGCGCCGACAAGGCCCTCACGCAATGCTCCCATATCCACGGGGACAAATGCATAGGCTGCGGGAGCTGCGTCATAGCCTGCCATCAGGGCGACGTCCTGGCCGTGGTCTCCGGCCTCGCCCGCGTGGTCCACGCCGCCCACTGCATCGGCTGCGGCAGGTGCGAAGCCACCTGTCCCGTCTGCGCCATAGAAGTAGGCCTGGGCGACATTTCCAAGCGCCCGGACATACCGATACTCAGCCCCGAGCTCGAATCCAGCGTACCGGGCCTGTACATAGCCGGGGAACTGGGCGGCATAAGCCTGGTGAGGAACGCCATCGAGCAGGGCAAGCTGGCGGCCAACGCCATAGCCCGCCGCCTGAAAGCCGATCCGAAGCCCAAGGTCCCGGGCGTGCACGACATCCTGGTGGTCGGCGTCGGCCCGGCCGGCCTCTCGGCCCTGTTCCGGGCCGTGGAGCTCGGCCTCGACTACGCCTCGGTCAGCCTCGACGATGTGGGCGGCACGGTGTATAAGTATCCCCGCCGCAAGCTCACCCTGGTGCAGGCCGCGGACATGCCGCTCCAGGGCAGGATAAAGGAAGGCGAATATTTCAAGGAGGACCTGCTGAAGATGTGGAGCGACACGGTGTGCAGGAACAACATCAGGGTCCAGATAAACGCGGCCGTGGAAATGATAACGCCGGCGGACGGCGTGCTGGAGACCAAAACCACCGCCGGCACGTTCAAAAGCCGCTTTGTGGTGCTGGCGCTCGGGCGCCGGGGCGTGCCCCGCAAGCTCGGCGTGCCGGGCGAGGAATCGGAACGCGTACTGTACGAACTGGCCGACGCCGCGGCCCTGCAGGGCCAGAAGGCGCTGGTGATAGGCGGCGGCAACAGCGCCGTGGAGGCGGCCCTGGGCCTGGCGGCCCAGCCGGGGAACTACGTGGTGCTGTCCCACCGCAAGAACGAATTTTCGCGCCTGACCAGCCGCAACAAGGAGCGCCTTGACAAAGCCGTGGCCGAGAAGCGCCTGCACCTCATAATGTCCTCCCAGGTAAAATGTATCGAGCCCGACAAGGTAGTGCTTCACTCCTGCGACCCCGGCGTGGTGGAAAAGACGGACCTGCCCAACGACTGGGTGTTCGTCTGCGCCGGCGGGGACCCGCCTTTCCCGCTGCTGCATAAAATAGGGGTAAAATTCGGCAAGGCGCCGGACGAGGAAGCTCCGGAGGGAAAAGCGCCGGACGCCGGGCCCCGGGAGACTAAAACCCGCGCCCCCGGCGCGCCCGCCGTAAAGGTGAAGACATGAGCGCGCCGGAGCGCCGCGCCGCCTCCGCCGTATTCACCGCGCTCGGCTCGCTCTGCGGGGCGGGAACGGCCGCGCTGGCCTGGACCGGGCGCTACTACTATCTTCTGCCCGCGGCCCAGAGGCCGCTGAGCGAGCTGCACGCCAGACTCCGCCCCTCCGGCTCTCTCGGCCTGATCTACGGCATCATCGGCCTTACGCTTATCATCCTCAACCTCTCCTACCTGGTGCGCAGTTCGCTGCTGCACTGGGACTGGCTGGGCAGCCTGCGGTCCTGGATGTCCATGCACGTTTTCACCGGCATCACCGGCGCGCTGTTCGTGCTGCTGCACAGCGCTTTCCTGCTGCGCAACCCCATGGCCGCCCTGGCCGCCATCTCGCTCTTTATCGTGGTCGGCAGCGGCATCATGGGGCGCTATATTTATACGCACGTGCCGCGCTCGCTGCAGGGCCGCGAACTCGAGCTCGGCGAGCTGGAAAAAGCCATAAAGGAGCTGCACGGCGAACTGACCAGGAAGGGCATGGAAGTGGCCGAAGAGACCGGCGAGGCGGCCGCGCCGCACAAGACCGTGCTCGCGGCTCTGACGGCGATGATAAGTTCCGACCGCGAGGAAAAACTGGAATTCGAGGAACTGCGCCTGGCAGTGCTGGCCTCTCCGCAGCTGGCCGCTTCCGCCGCCGGGCTCCTGCCGCTGGCCCGCCGCTTTGTGAGAGAAAAACACTGGCTGGCAAGCTATAACGAGCTCCGGGAGCTGATGCGCTCCTGGCGCGTCTTCCACCGCTGGTTCTCCATAATGATGATAATCGTCGCCGTTCTGCACGTGCTGGTGGCGACCAATCTGGGCGGACTGGGGCTCTCCCTGCCATGAGCTTTAAATATCGCTACGCTCCCCTTATTTTCGGGATCGTTCTGATAGCCGCCCTTGCGGCTTCGCTGCTGCTGTTCCGCTCCTCGCCCGGCGATCTTGCCGCGCCGCATATGGCGGTGGCCGGCTCTTCGTTTATAGGCAACTGCCGCAAGTGCCACGCTTCCAAAGGGCTGACCGCGGGCTGCCTGTCCTGCCACACTGAGATAGACGCGCAACTAACCGGGCGCAAAGGTTACCATGGGCTTGTCATAGCCGGCAAGGCGCAGAATTGCGCCCCCTGCCACTCCGATCATAACGGCAAAGATTTCTCGCTCGTGAACCGCGTTTCCTGGGGCGGGGCCGAGCCCCGGGCGTTCAAACATACCTACGCCGAATTTACGCTGAAGGCCGCCCACGACAAACTGGCCTGCGCCGATTGCCACGTTAAGCACGCCCCCCCGCTCTCGCTGCCCCGCTTTCCGGAGGCTAAAAGGCCCGCCACCTTTCTCGGCCTGAAACAGGACTGCGTGTTCTGCCACAAGGACATACATAACGGCGGCCCGGCCGGCGCCTGCGCCAAGTGCCACTCGCAGGAGAAGTGGAAACCCGCGCCCGGCTTCGACCATGACAAGCCTTACCCCCTGCGCGACGCCCACGCGAAGACCGCCTGCGCCAAGTGCCACGCCCCCGGCCCGCCGCCGGAGGGCAAGATCTTCGGCAAGGTAGCCGGCAAGAAGTGCGCCGACTGCCACAAGACGCCGCACCTGGCGCGGTGGAAGCCCGATTGCGAAGTCTGCCACACCGCCGGCGCCGTGCCTTGGGAGACCGCGAATCTCAGGCTGACCAGGGCCCAGCACCTGGCGGCCGGCTTTAGCATAGATAAGCCCCATGTGAAGACCGCCTGCAAGGCCTGCCATGACCCGGCTAAGCCCTACGCCCAGCGCTACTCCCAGCCCGGAGCGCCCGGCCTGCCCCGCGCCCAGAAAGCCTGCGAGGTCTGCCACAAGGACGAACATGCGGGGCAGTTCCTCCCGGCCCATCCCCGCTGCCTCGACTGCCACAAGGAAACGGAGTTCAAGCCGGCCGCCTTCGCCGTTAAGGACCATACTTCCTGGCCGCTCAACGGCGGGCACAAGAAGGCCGCCTGCGCGGCCTGCCATGTACGCGACGCGGCGCTGGGAGCCGTGCGCTTCGTTAAAGTCCTGAAAGATTGCGCCTTCTGCCACAAAGACCCGCACGCCGGACAGTTCCGCGCCGCCGGGAAGACTGTCTGCGAGAGCTGCCACCGCGACGAGCTCTCCTGGAAAAAGCTCATCTTCTCCCACGACACCATGTCCCGCTTCAAGCTGGACAAAGCCCACGCCGGCGTGGCCTGCAAAGAGTGCCACCCGCCGGCGCTTACTCCGGAAGGAAGGAAAGTGACCCTTTATAAGCCGCTGAAATACGCCTGCGAGGACTGCCACGCGGTTCCGCGCTGAACGCTTCGCTTCAGCGCCAGGATGAAAAAAAGCTTCTTTGAAGACGTGTTTCCGCGGCTAGTAAGTGGAAAGTAGTCAATTAAAGGGCGAATCCGACCATTTGCCCCGGCATCGCATATTAAGTTGAATATTGTACGATATACGGGGGATCATTCCTGTTTATGATTATCTTTAAAGGCGGCGTCCATAGAACTTCAGCGGAGCGCGCTCCGCGGGTTCCCGGTTTTTTCTTATTCCAGCCGGCGTCCCGGATATTTTTTATATTCCTCACCGCCATAATGTTCGGGCTGGCGGCGGCCGGACACGCGGCCCCGCCCGCGGGGCAGAAAAAAACTACCCATACGAAAAAGGCGGCCGGCCATAAAACCCGGACCAGGTCCGCCGCGGCGTCTGTCGCCGTCTCGACCGCGGCGTCTGTCGCCGTCTCGACCGCGGCGCCTGTCGCGGTCTTGACCGCAGCGCCTATCGAAGTCTCGACCGCAGCGCCGGCGGCGGTCACGGCCGCGGCTCCCGTCCCGGCTGCCGCAGCGGCCCCCCTCATCATCTCAACTGCGGCCCCCGCCGCGGCGCCGGAAGTAAAAAGCGCGGCCCCGAAGAAGACCGCCGGCGGCAAAGGAAAGGGCTCCGGGCAACTGCGCTGGGAACAGGACTGGGGGCCCCTGGTCCCGCATAAGACTTTTCCGCGCAACTGCTCGCTCTGCCATCTTCCCAACCGCTGGGACGCCATGCGGCCCGACGTAAAATTCGATCATCTGAAGGAGACCCGCTACGCCTTGGAAGGCGCTCACGCCGGGGCGGCCTGTCTGCGCTGCCACAATGACCGCGGCCCCGTAAAGAACTTCGCGGCGCATGGCTGCGCCGGCTGCCACTTGGACCCGCACAAGAGCTCTATGGGCCGGGACTGCGAGCGTTGCCACGGCCAGGACTCCTGGCAGCGGCGCGCCACCCAGGGCAGGCAGATCGCCGACCATGCCCGCACCCGCTTTCCTCTTACCGGCAAGCATGCGGTCCTGAGCTGCGAACAGTGTCATCCCAACGCCGCGTCAGGCGACCTGCAGGGCGCGCCGCGCGAGTGCTACCAGTGCCATCAGAGCGCCTACGCCTCGGTGCCCAATCACGCCTCCGCCAATTTTTCCCGGAACTGCGCGGTCTGCCACAGGACCGCCGCCTGGACAGGGATAACTTTCAAGCACTCCCCTTCTATGGCTAATTGCAGTTCCTGCCATCAGACAAACTACCAGGCCGCGCCGAACCACGCCGCCAATAACTACCCGCAGACCTGCGCGCTGTGCCACACCCAGACCGCCTGGCAGATAGCGACTTTCAAACATTCGCCTTCGATGACCGACTGCGTCACCTGCCATCTCGCCAACTATCAGACGGCCGCGAACCATACGGCAAAGAGCTATCCGCAGACCTGCGCGAACTGCCACACCCAGACCGCCTGGAAGGGCGCGGTTTTCGTCCATTCGTCCGCGATGACGAACTGCGTTACCTGCCACCTCGCCAACTATCAGACGGCTGCGAACCATACGGCAAAGAGCTATCCGCAGACCTGCGCGAACTGCCACACCCAGACCGCCTGGAAGGGCGCGGTTTTCGTCCATTCGTCCGCGATGACGAACTGCGTCACCTGCCACCTCGCCAACTATCAGGCCGCGTCCAATCATGCGGCGAAGAATTACCCGCAGACCTGCGCGCAATGCCACAATCAGACCGCCTGGCTGGGCGCGGCTTTCAATCATTCCCCTTCGATGACGAACTGCGTCACCTGCCACCTCGCGAACTACCAGGCCGCGCCTAACCACGCGGCGAAGAGCTATCCGCAGACCTGCGCTCAATGCCACAATCAGACCGCCTGGACGGGCGCGGCTTTCAATCATTCCCCTTCGATGACGAACTGCGTCACCTGCCACCTCGCGAACTACCAGGCCGCGCCGAACCATGCGGCTAAGAGCTATCCGCAGACCTGCGCGGACTGCCACAATCAGACCGCCTGGCTGGGCGCGACTTTCAATCATTCGCCTTCGATGACGAACTGCGTCACCTGCCACCTCGCGAGCTACCAGACGGCGCCGAACCACGCCGCCGGAACCTATCCGCAGACCTGCGCGGACTGCCACACCCAGACCGCCTGGCTGGGCGCGGTTTTCAAGCATTCAGCTTCGATCACCAACTGCATCTTCTGCCATTTGGCCGATTATCAGGCCGCGCCGAACCACGCCGCCCAGAGCTACGCGCAGAATTGCCTTCAGTGCCACAATCAGACAGGCTGGAGCGGGGCGAACTTCACCCACCCCGCGGCCGGAGCCAATTGCGTCTCCTGCCACCTCGCGAATTATCAGGCCGCGCCTAACCACGTCGCGAAGAATTATCCGCAGACTTGCGCTCAATGTCATAACATGGCCGCCTGGTCGGGCGCTTTATTCAATCATTCCCCCTCGATGACGAACTGCGTTTCCTGCCACCTTACGAATTATCAGGCCGCGCCGAACCATGTCGCGAAGAATTATCCCCAGACCTGCGCCCAATGCCATACGCAGACCGCCTGGCTGGGCGCGACTTTCAACCATTCGGCTTCGATGACGAACTGCGTCACCTGCCATCTCGCGAATTACCAGGCCGCGCCGAACCACGCGGCTAAGAGCTATCCGCAGACCTGCGCGGACTGCCACAGCCAGACCACCTGGCTGGGCGCGGTTTTTGTCCATTCCCCCTCGATGACGAACTGCGTTTCCTGCCACCTTACGAATTATCAGGCCGCGCCGAACCATGTCGCGAAGAATTATCCCCAGACCTGCGCTCAATGCCATACGCAGACCGCCTGGCTGGGCGCTTTATTCAATCATTCCCCTTCGATGACGAACTGCGTCACCTGCCATCTCGCTAATTACCAGGCCGCGCCTAACCATGCGGCTAAGATCTATCCGCAGACCTGTGCGGACTGCCACAGCCAGACCACCTGGCTGGGCGCGACTTTCAGCCATTCGGCTTCGATGACCAACTGCGTCACCTGCCATCTCGCTAACTACCAGGCCGCGCCGGATCACGCGGCTAAGAGCTACCCCCAGACCTGCGCTCAATGCCATACGCAGACCACCTGGCTGGGCGCTTTTTTCAATCATTCCCCTTCGATGACGAACTGCGTCACCTGCCATCTCGCGAACTACCAGTCGGCCCCGAACCATGCGGCTAATAACTACCCGCAGACCTGCACTCAATGTCATACCCAGACCGCCTGGACGGGCGCGGTTTTTGTCCATTCCCCCTCGATGACGAACTGCGTCACCTGCCACCTCGCGAATTACCAGGCCGCGCCTAACCATGCGGCGAAGAGCTACCCGCAGACCTGCGCGGACTGCCACAGCCAGACCGCCTGGCTGGGCGCGACTTTCAACCATTCGGCTTCCATGACGAACTGCGTTTTCTGCCACCTCGCGAACTACCAGGCCGCGCCCAACCATGTCGCGAAGAGCTACCCCCAGGCCTGCGCTCAATGCCATACTCAGACCGCCTGGCTGGGCGCGGTTTTTGTCCATTCCCCCTCGATGACGAACTGCGTCTCCTGCCATCTCGCTAATTACCAGGCCGCGCCTAACCATGTCGCGAGAAGTTACCCCCAGACCTGCGCTGACTGCCACAGTCAGACCGCCTGGACTGGCGCGACTTTCAACCATTCGGCTTCCATGACGAACTGCGTCTCCTGCCATCTCGCCAACTACCAGGCGGCTCTGAACCATGTGGCGAAGACCTACCCGCAGACCTGCGCGGACTGCCACACTCAGACCACCTGGCTGGGCGCGATCTTTAAGCATTCGGCTTCCATGACGAACTGCGTCTCCTGCCATCTCGCGAATTACCAGGCCGCGCCGAACCATGTCGCGAGAAGTTACCCGCAGACCTGCGCTCAATGTCATACCCAGACCGCCTGGCTGGGCGCGACTTTCAACCATTCGGCTTCGATGACGAACTGCGTCTCCTGCCATCTCGCCAACTACCAGGCGGCTCTGAACCATGTGGCGAAGACCTACCCGCAGACCTGCGCGGACTGCCACACTCAGGCCACCTGGCTGGGCGCGATCTTCAAGCATTCGGCTTCGATGACGAACTGCGTCTCCTGTCATCACGCCAATTTTGTCGCGGCTGCCACGCCCGTAAATCATTCTACGCAGGGGATAATAGAGAATTCCTGCAGTCAATGCCACAGCAGCAGCGGCTCTTCCTGGCAGCCGGTGTCTTACGTTCATGGCAACTGCTACAATGGCATAACCCATAAGGCGCACAGGAACGCGCGGTGCGCGCAGTGCCATCCGGGCAGCTATCCCGCGGCCACCTGCACCGCCTGTCATCAGAACAGGTCTTCATGCGATTAATAAGCCGGCTTTTGCTTGTGTTCGCGCTGGTCTCCGGCACGGGCCTGCCGGCCTGGTCCGCCGCGGCCGGGGAGGACAATCTTCTGGGACATATCATGGGCATGCCCGGCGCCATCGTCGGGGTGGACATGGACGTCTTCCACGAGTTGAAGCCTGGCGATGTAGGAATATTGATGCGCAGCGGGGTGCGCATCGCCTCGGTGGAGGTAGTGCGCGCGGACCATAATGACGTTTTTCTGCGCGCGCTTGGCAATACTAAGGACTTTTTGCCCCAGGCCGTAGACATCGCTTATTTTACGGCCACGGACCCTTCGTCGGCCAAACCGGAAGCCGGCGCCGGCCTCGGCGGGGAGGACCTGGTGCCCCTGCTGACGCCCCTTCCGGCGGCAAAAAAAATAACGCCTTACAAACTTTCCGCCAGGGCGAACGGGCGGGTTATGTTCCGGCAATTCTACCAGGCTATCACTCCGGGCGCCATAAACCAGCGGATAACCCGCGTGGATACCGACGGCGCCATAGAGCGCTTCGGCGGCGGCCCCTGGTCTCTCAGCTGGTCCGGCAACGGCAGCTACGTCAACGGCAACCGCCCTTCTATTTCCAGCGATTTCCGCCGCTTCCGGCCCCGCGCCCGCCTTCTGACGCTTTCACACCCCCTCGGCGAGGGCGGACTTTTCCTCGCCGGCAGGTTTTTCCCGAAAGAACTCCCGGGGCTGGGGACGGTGGACGGACTGGCGCTGGAAGTGCCGGCCGGCTGGCTGCACATCGGCGCCGTGGCGGGAATGCGGCCGGAGCGCCTGTTCCAGGGCTTCTCCTCCCGCGAGCAGCTGGGCGCGCTCTACGCCTCGGCCGAGTCCGGCACGCCGGGACAGGGCTCCTACGCCGCCACGCTCGGCGTCATGCATACGCTCTGGCTTGGCAAGTCCGACGAGCTGGCGCTGCTCTTCGACCAGAATTTCGATTTCGGCCCGCTTTTAAGCGTCTATCAGACGGCCCAGGTGGACGTTAACGACGACGCTGCCAAGTTCCATGAAGGGGCGCGGCTGACCCGTATGGACCTGTCCCTGAACTCCAATCCGGGAACGTGGCTGACGGTGCGCGGCGGCGTTAACCACTTTGAGCCGATAGACGCGGCGGCGGAGCGCGCGTTTATAGGCGGGACCCTGCCGCTCGTGATGGATCCCGGGTACTGGCGCTTCTGGACGGGAAGCGGGCAGACCTTGCCGGCGCAATTGAATTTGGACGAGGAGATCTCCTGGACCCGCACCGACGGACGGCTGCAATCCGGGCGCTGGCGGGCCACGCTCGGGCGTCAGGGTCTGCCTTGGAAGCCCGATGGCCGCGCCTATGTGACCGGGTACAACGTTTCCGGCCCGACAGGCACCGATTATGGAGGCTCCGCCGGGCTGACGCTGCCGATGCAGAAAGGAAAATTAATATTGGATACTAACGCCGGCTTCCGCTACGACCGCAGCGCGGCCTCCGGACGAATTTTCAGACTGGGCGACGCCAGCCTGCGCCTGGACTGGCGGCCCAACCGGGCCTGGCAGGCGGAGGCGGTGTCTTCCACGGTAAAGCGGGGCTCGGCGGGCAGTTCCAGTTTCAGCGGCGCATTGTCCTATCGGTGGTAGCCTCCGCCTTTCCTGCGGCCGCGTTCAGCCGCCTTTTTCACATTTCCAAGAACTCGCCGCGCGGATGCTTGCAGAACGGGCACAGTTTAATATTCAGGTCTTCCGTGCTATAGCCGCAGGTCTTGCACACGATTATCGCGATCTTGCTCTTCCAGTCCGCGGCCGCCTTCAGCAGCTTCGTGAAGATCCGGGCATGGCCGCCTTCCGACGCCATCGCGCCCTTTAAACTTATAATAGCCTGCGCGTTGCCTTCTTTTACGGCCTGTTTGACAAAGGCGGGGTACACCTGTCCGCTCTCGTTCATTTCCGCTTTGAGCGCGGCTTCCAGGTCCGTTTTCGTCGTCTTGGCCTCGAACACTTTCAGGACTTCCACGGGGTCCCCGCCCAGCGCCTTCAGCGCCTTGGCGTGATTTGCCGCGTGAATGCTTTCGGAAAAAGCGACCGCGCGGAAAACTCCCGCCACGCCGGGGTAGCCTTCGATGTCCGCCTTTGTCGCGAACGCCTTATAGCGCACCTCCGTGTTCAACTCGCTGTTAAAGGCGGTCTGCATGTTCATTTTGGTAGTGACGGCCGCCAGCGCCGGCACAGCCAGCGCCATTAAAACAATGCTGATAGTCTTGTTCATCTTAACCTCCTGAGAATATCCGGCTTTCCCCTCATCTTTTTTTACCGATCCCGGCCGGCGGCGCGCCGATCAAATCCGCTGTATCGCCGAGTGAAACCAGTATACCACTCGCGCCCGCGCACCACCATGCCCCTTTTCCGCTTTCTGCTGACTTTCCTCCACTTCAATTTCCCGGGCCGGCCGCGGCCCGGCAGGCGCACCGCCGCCTAAAGTGAGCGGCCGAGAGCTTTCCTTATTTTTTTGAACAGGTCGTAGCAGGCGGCCAAAGCCGCGTCGACGCAGGCCAGCGAAACCGGCTTGAAGGTGGCCTCCGCGTTCATCGGGATGCAGTAAAGACAGCAGTATTCGGCGACCTCCTCGCGCGCCCTTGCCAGCGCGGCGTTTGCCGAGGCCTCGGTCGGCGCCGCTTCCACCCTGGCCGCCAGCGCGGCAAAGTGCAGCCGGGCATAAGTTCCATGTGTCTGCCGCTCGGCCTCCGGATCGCCGCGCGGGGTTTTTTCCACTCGGCGACCAAAGAGATCGGCTCCAGCGCGGAAAGCCTTTGTTTGATCAGGGACTTGCTGCCGACCATGCTGGCGCTGATAATTTTAAGGTCCGCGCTGGAAATGAGCCGGCCCAGCACGGCCTTAAATTCATCGATAGTTTTTGAAGTAACGGTGCCGGCGTCAAGCTTGCGGATAAAGTTGTCGCAGCCGGCCTTCAACGCCTCTTTCTGCAGGTCGGCCAGATACTCCGCCATATTCTGCAGGGAGACCAGGAAGAATTCCGTTTCATTGACATAAGGGGGCGGCAGTTTCCCGGTAAAAGCCTTCAGGGCGATCACAAGCCTCGACTGGTCCTCTATCTTTGTCATAGCGCTTTAACCCGCATAAAAATATCCCTTAACCCGCCGCTTACCGTTATAATACTAAAAGTCGCGGCGCATTTATATATTTTTACAGGCTCCCGCCGTCGCGGGGGCGAACACGGGTGAAGGAAAGCTTACAGAAACCGGTGAAAACGGCGCTTTTTTTATTATAGCGGCAGGAGATTTCAGGCGGCCGGGCGTTCTTCCGGAGTTAGAAAGGAGAAGCGGACGGAAAAGAAACTGGTCCTGCGTCCCGTCGCTTATCCGGATTTAAATACGCCGCCCGCCCGGCGTCCGTGAAAAAAACAGGACATTACTCCGAGACGGACAGCAGAACTTCATCCAGCGTGGTCAGCCCGGCGCGCGCCTTGGTGACGCCGTCCATCAGCATGGTTCTCATCCCCGACTTGATGGCCGCCCTGCGCAGTTCGGCCGCGCCGGCTTTCGCGTCTATAAGGGCCTTCAGTTCGTTATTGAGCAGCAGGAACTCGAAAACGCCTATCCGCCCTTTGTAGCCGGAACCGTTACAGTTCGGACAGCCGGCCGGCTTTACGAATTTTCCTTCGGGGGAGGCGAGGATGGTTTTTATGACTTCGGTCACTTCCGGGTCCAGCAGCTCCAGCATCCGGCTGACGGTCTGAGGAGAAGGGGAGGCGGGCATGGCGCAATGCGGGCAGATCCGCCTGACCAGGCGCTGGGCCACGACTCCGACGGTAGAGCTGGAAACCAGGAAAGGCTCTATCCCTATATCTACCAGCCGCGAGATCACGCCGACGGCGCTGATGGTGTGGATGGTGGTGAAGATCAGATGGCCCGTCAGGGCCGCCCGTATGGCGATCTCGGCGGTCTCCTGGTCCCGGATCTCGCCCACCATGATGATATTGGGGTCCTGCCGGAGGATCGACCGCAGGCCGTCCGCGAAGTTGAATCCGGCGTGGGGATTTATCTTTGATTGCGTAACGCCGGGCAGAGAATATTCGACCGGATCTTCCAGCGTCATAATGCTGATCTCCGGCCGGGTCAGGGCCTTTAAGACGCTGCACAGCGTGGTGGTCTTTCCGCCGCCCGTAACTCCGCAGACGAAAAAGATGCCGCTGGGGGACTGGATCGCGGACTGGACCTGCGCCAGCACGTCGGGGGCGAATCCCAGATGCTCGAGCTTCAAAGTATTCTGGCCCATGTCCAGGATCCTCAGGACGAGCTTGTCCCCGTGGATGGAGGGGAAGGCGGAAGCGCGGAAGCGCACGGAGCGCTCCCCCGTCACGATCTCGAAGCCGCCGTCCTCCGGCGTGTAGGCCGTGGCGGCCTGGGGCGCGAAGCCGGCCATCACCCGCAGCTGCGCGGTGACGGAAAAATCTTTTTTGGAAAAGGTCAACTTGTCCTTAAGGTTGCCGTCGATGCGGAACCGCAGAAGGATCAGGTCTTCCTGCGGATCGAAATGAATATCGCTGGCGCCCTCGCGCAGCGCGAACTCCAGGATCGTCCGGAGCAGGCCGTTCGTCAGCGTGTTGGCGTCCGTAGTCGCTTTAGCGGCCAGCAGGTTTTTATACCTCTGCTCAAGAGTATCGGGCCCGGCGGGAGCGGCGGCCTTTGGCGGAGCTGGCGGCGTTGTTCCGAATAGCGGCATTTTAAACTCCTTGATCAACGGCGGACATAAAGCATTCCGCCGCAGTTCCCTTCTTAAACCGAGGTTTCCATTCGCTTTAAATTCGCAAAAAAGTATTCCCCTACCGAATATAATACTATAAACCGGGTGACTTTTATAAAAATATAAAAAGTTGCCCGAAGTCCGGGCGGGGGTTGCGTCAAAACAGTAAAAGGCCCCTGCTGCCTTTTGCTTTGGACGCAATACACTAGCGGTACTTTTTTAATATCTCCCGCGTCTGCGCGTGAATGGTCTTTCTCTCTTCGGGCGTTTTGGCGTTCTTAAGCTCGTTCATAAAGCCCGCCATCTGCTGATGATGCGGGTCCTGCTGGTTATTGAGCGCGGACGGCTGGCCGTGCTTCGTCCCGGCCGGCGCGTCGGCCGCATACCCGGACAGCGCCAGCGCGCCCTCCCTTGCCCACACATAAAAACCACCTTCCCCCTAAGCGCAAGGCGACTTAAAGATGTGCGGAGCGCCTGTTTTATACCAGCCCCTAACTCCACAATTTTAAATAAGCAAGAAACTCAGCCGCATCCCCTGTCACACGTTAGTATGGGCTTTAAGTTAGGGCGCGGGAGTCCATTGACCAGCACAGTCCCCGCCTGTTCCGATGAAAAGCCACGCATTGGTAGCGCCGTTACAGACACACATTTTGTATGTATCATTGGTTAATGCAATTGCGCCATCATAGGTGGGGCTGCAGACTACCGGCGCGATTGTATTCCTTTTTAAACGCATAAAGCCGTTTACGTCCAAAGTGGCCACCGGGTCCATCGTCCCGACGCCTACTTTCCCGCTGCCTCTCACTACCAGTGCATCCGCATTTACAGTTCCGGTGGAAACCTGCAGCAGAACCTGCTGCGAAGTCGAATAGATATGCAGGGTAGCGCCAGGCGCCTCGGTCCCCAGGCCCACTTTACCGCCGAAATAGGCCGCATAAGAGGTGCTCCCGGTGCCCGCCGCGGCATAGAGGGCGTAAGTCTTATCCGTCTTGTTATGCACAAGCACCCCGTCGGCGAAATAGTTGTGGTAGTTCGCCACCTCGAAGTTATACACCTCCACAGCCCCTTCCACGCGCTTGATGCTGGTAACCGGCACCTCGCTGCGCCCGTCGAACATGGGCGCTCCTACGGCCAGGTCCTTGACCTTGACCCACTCTCCCCTGACATAGAAGGGATGCTCGCCCGTCACCCTGATCTTATTGTTGATCAGGTAATAATGGTCGCTGATGCGTTTATGGCTAGCCGCCACTGTGGACTCCACCAGCTTCCCGGCCGCCACATCATATGACAGCACCCTGTCGCCGACCTTCAGGGTCTCTATGCCGACCGTTCCCGCGGGCATGGATATCTCCGTACCAGCCATAAAACAAACCGGGGCGTTCCCGCCGGTGGCCTTGATAGCGGGGACGATGTTCTCCGTCGCACCGGACGCGGCCGGGCCGACGACTTCCAGCCGTGCCAGCGACGGCTGCGCTCCGATGCCGATATTGCCGCTGCTCAGGTTGCCGAACAACACCCCGCCGATATTAAGCTCGTTATTGGCGGCAACCCCGGAGGTGGTTTTATTGTAGCCGATAACTATGTTGTCGTGGCCGGTGGTAATATCATAACCCGCATTCCAGCCGAGCAGGATATTATTATCACCGCCGGTGGTCAAAGCATAACCGGCACGATACCCCATAATAGTGGAACTGGAGAAAGAACCGACACCCTCCGCCTCATCGTTGTAACCGCCAGCCTCAGCGCCGACTATGGCATTGGCCGAACCTGTTTCATTACGGAAGCCCGCCTCGGCGCCGAATAAGGAGTTGTTTATTCCCGTGGTGTTGGAAAAGCCTACATTACCTCCCACAAAGGAGTTAGACTCCCCGGTGGTGTTCAGGTAGCCGGCCTTTTTGCCCAGAAAGGAGTTAGCTGCCCCGGTGGTGTTGGAATAGCCGGCCATGTAGCCCATAAAGGAATTGAACACTCCCGTATTCACCCTGCCCGCACTGATGCCTGCGCCAACGCTCCCGATCCCGGATAAAGCCAGTACCGTGCTGCCGTTTATCTGGTAATAGCCGGCGTTAATGGCGGTTGAACTGGTTATGCCGTAATCAGCGGTAAGGGTCATTGTGGCGATATGGCTGCCCAGGCTGTCCCCGCCGCCGCCGCCGGAAGGCTCCGCCCAGCCAGCCAGACCGCTAGCGTCTGAGGTCAGCACATAGCCGTCCGCGGGGCCGCCGCCGGTTATCTTCACCTGCCCAGCCACTTCAAGCTTCGCGCCCGGGGCCGTGGTCCCGATGCCGACATTGCCGGCATTTGTTATCCGCATTCGCTCATTAGCCAGGGCGTCTCCAGCCGTCACGGCACCGACTTTTGCATAAAACACAATACCACTATACGACATATCATTACCCAGACTGATGGCTCTATATCCATACGAACCCTGTGTTTCGTTAACTACTGCGCCATCGGGTGTATTTCGGATATTATTACCTAACATTAACTCCGGGGAGCCGACACCTAAATTATTAAATCGTCCAATTTTTATATTAACAGTATCACCGAGATTGCGGGCAACGATTTCCAGTTTTTCGGCCGGGTTTATGGTTCCTATGCCGACATTGCCAACGCCGCTGACATATAACCCACCGTCGCTTTCCGGCTGGGTGCTGCCAGTAACCAGGAACCCGCCGCTGTTCTTGAACCAGGTCCTGTCGGGCACCGTGTTTTCGGTAACCGCTCCGATATTGCCGCTGTCCGACCAGGTGAACGTCCCGTTCACGGTCGAACTTGATTTTTTACCGGCGGCAAAAGAATACTGGCCGGCCGCGGTATTGCTCTCGCCGCCGGGCACCACGGCACGATAGCCGTCGATCGTCACCGTATTGCCGTAACCGCTGCCGATAAACGAATCGTTGCCGACCGCAATATTCCCGTAGCCGCCGGACACCGCAGCGTCAGGGCCTGATGCCGTATTGTTGGCGCCACCGCCTATAAAGGAATTCTGGCCGGATGCGACCTGCGAGGCTGCTGCTCTGTTTGTCTGCAAATCCACGGAATTCAGGCCGCGCTGGTTGCCGCCGGCGGACCATATCCCTGAACTGAGGAGGATGCCGTTGGCAAAGTTATTCACCCCGCTGAAGGTCTGCGTGGCCGCCAAAACCACATCCCCGCCGCCGGAAGCCGTCGCCCAGGAAGCCAAGCCGTCGGCGTCAGAGGTCAGCACCTTTCCGGTTCCCGGTATTCCGCCGGTGATCTTGACTTGGCCCGCCACTTCCAGCGTAGCCCCGGGGTTCGTCGTACCAATGCCGATATATGGCGTGTCCAGATCGCCGTATATCACATTGCCTATGTTGAGGCGGTAGGAGGAGCCCGCGGCCGGCACATCCGCGCCAGAGCCGATGAGTATGTTCCCGATGCCCGTGGTAAGGGTCTGCCCGGCCTGGTAGCCCAGCAGGGTATTGTCGTTGCCTGTGGTGAGGTTATACCCGGCCCGGGAGCCCATCAGATTATTATTGTTGCCGGTGGTTAAGTAATAACCGGCCTTATAGCCTATAATGGCTGAATCGGAGTAAGTGCCGTTAGGACCACCTGCACCGTCACCATGCCCGATATTCATGCCCAGCAGAGCATTGCGTTCGCCGCTAGTCAAAATCCAGCCGGCTTCAGAACCTACTATAGTATTATCGCCGCCGTAACCGAACAACGCCGCATTTGCGCCGACAATGGTGCTGTTGCTGGACGTATTGACGTTCATTCCCGCATTGTCTCCGATAAAGGTGTTGGAGTTTCCGGTTTGGTTCGAATTGCCGGTATTCTGGCCGACAAAGGTGTTCCTGCTACCCTCGGTGTTGCTCTGTCCGGCCCAGGTGCCGAGGAAGGTGTTCTCATACCCTCCGTTGTTGGCGTAGCCCGCGCTTGCGCCGACAAAGGTGTTTTCGTCAGTCGTATTGCTGTAGCCGGCCTGATAGCCGAGCAGAGTATTATTACTGCCGTCGGACAAAGCGTTGCCCGCCTGGTAGCCCGCGTACGTGTTCGCCTCGCCTTCCAGGTTGTTCTGGCCGGAGGAAAAGCCCAGGAAGGTGTTATTTTGCCCCGTTGTGTTCGTGTAGCCCGCCATGCCGCCTACGAACAGGTTGTTCGCCCCCTGATTGACATGCCCCGCGTAATAGCCTATTTCCAGGCTTTGTCCTTCGCCCGCGGGAATTACCGAGAACATCGGTTCGCCCCACATTGTGAGCGCGGTGGCGGAAGTCACATCTATGGGCTGCGCGAAAGTGTTGAGCCCCGTAAAGGTCTGCGTGGAGGCTTTGGAAACATCGCCGCCGCCGCCAGCCGCCGCCCAGGAAGCCAAGCCGTCTGCATTAGAGGTCAGCACATAACCATTCACAAGCGTGCCGCCGGTGATCTTCATTGTCCCCGCCACTTCCAGCTTCGCGCCCGGGGCCGTAGTCCCGATGCCGACATTACCGGCGCCGCTCACGAAGAACCCGCCGTCGCTTATCGGCTGAGTGCTGCCGGTAACAAGGAACCCTCCCCTGTTCTTGAACCAGGTCCTGTCGGCTACATTGTTGTCTACCACAGCGCCTTCGGAGTCCGACCGGGTAAACGCGCCGTCGGCCGTGGAACTGGACCTGCGCCCGGAAGCAAAGGAATAATCGCTCTTTGCCGTATTGTACGATCCGCCGGCCACGTAAGCGGATTGTCCGCTGGCCGTGTTGCGCATCCCGCCGGCCACAATGGAATCGCCCCCGTTGGCCGTATTGTAATTTCCGCCGATCACGGCGGCATCGTAGTAGCCCGCCGTGTTATGATTTCCGCCGGCCACGACGGCGTCCGGGAAGGTGGCCGCGTTATTATCTCCGCCGACTACAGCGGAAACGTTTCCTCTCGCGATATTGTCATGTCCGCCGGCCACGATATCATACTCCCCGCTCGCCGTGTTGCGCAGCCCTCCGGATACGCTGGCGTAATTGCCGCCGGCCGCGTTCAACTCGCCGCCGGACACGGTGGAAGAGGTGCCGCTGGCCGTGTTGCCGCCGCCGCCGCCTATTACGGAACTTATGCCGGAGGCTACCTGAGTATCCGGCCCTCTGCCTGTCTGCAGATCTACGGAGTTAAGGCCGCGGGCATTGCCGCCGGTGGACCATATGCCGGAACTTATAAGGATACCGTTGGTAAAGGTGTTCACTCCGCTAAAGGTCTGCGTATCCGCCAGGACCGCGTCGCCGACGGAAGCCGCCGACCAGGAAGCCAGGCCGTCCGCGTCGGAGGTCAGCACCTTGCCCGCAGCCGGGTAACCGCCGGTGATCTTCACCTCCCCGGCAACTTCCAGCTTCGCGCCGGGAGCTGTTGTCCCGATGCCGATATTGCCGGTTAAAAGATTTCCAAAGATCGCGTTGCCGATGTTGAGGCGGTTGGAAGCGTCAGCAGCCGGAACGTCCGCGTCTTTACCGATGAGTATGTTGTTGAAGCCCGTTTCGAGGGTGTGCCCTGCGTTTGAGCCTAATAAAGTATTTGAATAGCCGGTAACATTGTATCCCGCCAGGTAGCCTATAAAGGTATTATCGCTTCCCGCGGTACCCCAGTAGCCGGCCTGGCTGCCGAAAAAGGTGTTGTATTCTCCTGTAGCGTTCCTGTTGCCTGCCTGTGAGCCCATAAAAGTGTTCTGGCTCGCGGTAGTGTTGGCATAGCCGGCAGACTGACCGACAAAGGTGTTCTGCGTTCCCGAGTCATTTACAACGCCCGCCTGATAGCCTACAAAGACATTGTCTATTCCCTTGTTGACAATACCCGCCTGATAACCCAGAAATGAACTATAGTTTCCTGTATTGGACATGCCTGCATCAGCGCCGATGCCTATGGATCCAAAGCCGGACATCGCCACCACCGTGTTGCCGTTGATCTGGTACGCGGCGCCGGTGTTCACCGCTTTGTTGAAAGTATTCAGCCCGGTGAAGACGTTAGTGGAATCGAGAATTTCGGATTGTATCTTGCCGTCGACGTAAGCTTTATTTACGGCGTCGGTCCCCGCGGCGGGCGCGGCGAGGTTCATGATCCTGTTGGCGGTAATAGCCCCCGCCGCAAAATTACCAGAGGCGTCGCGCCGCACTGTCATATTGGCCGTATTGGCCGAAACCGCGCCATGTTCGGCGCCGGTGGCGGCCTGCGAATGCGTGTAGGCCGAATCCCAGTTGGGGCCCTTGGAGGAGATGCGGTACCCGTCCACCTTGCCGGTCACCACAATATCGGAACTGACCGTCACCGTATTCGTAAAGGTGTTCTGGCCGGTTATGATCTGCGTTGAAGCAAGAACCATGTCTCCGCCGGAAAAAGAAGGCTTATTTTTTATCCCGGACCAATCCGCGCCCGCCGCCCAGGCCGCGGTGCCGCTGTTTACTGAATATAAAGAATAGGCCGAAGACACCAGCTTGTAGCGGGGCGTCATTTCCAGGTCAGTGCCCACCTTCACGCCCAGATAGTAGGCGGTGGAGAAGTTTATATTCAAAGCGGCGACGTCGCCCAGCAGCACGCTGTAAATGCCGTACTCGTCGGGGGTGACGGTCTGGTTTTCGGTCCAGATGTGGGTGCCGCCGGTGGCCACGGTGTACAGTTTGAAAGTCATCTGAACGCTGGTCGTGATCGCCCTGCCGGCGGAGTCGGCGAGCTTGCCCTGGAAGCTTATCAGCTCGGGCACGGCCGCCTGCGCGGCGGCGGTCAGAAGGGCT
>CAIQNV010000099.1 GCA_903873295.1 uncultured Elusimicrobia bacterium | reverse complement strand
CCTCACTCGGCCTCCGCGCTTACGCAAGCGTCGGCCTCCGTGAGGGCCCGCCGAACCCATGCGCCTGCCAGGCCGCCGGGGCACTTAAAGGAAATTATTATGGACCAGCTCGATTGGATAAAGGGCGCGGTAATATACCAGATCTTCCCCGACCGCTTCGCGCGGTCGGTAAAGGAAAAGACGGACGGGGTTTTCGAGAACTGGGATTCGCCTGAAACTCCCTGCGGTTTCAAGGGCGGCAACCTTAAAGGCGCGGAGGAAAAGCTGGACTATCTGCTCGAGCTCGGCGTGACCGCGGTCTATTTTAACCCCGTCTTCGCCTCCGCCGCCAACCACCGGTACCATACTTTCGACTACTACTCGGTCGACCCCGTCCTGGGCGGCAATGCGGCTTTCAAGTCCTTTCTGAAAGCGGCCCACAAGCGCGGGATAAAGGTGATCCTCGACGGCGTCTTCAACCACGCCAGCCGCGGCTTCTTCCAGTTCAACCACCTGCTCGAGAACGGAAAAGCCTCGCCCTACCGGCACTGGTTCCACCCCCGCGGCTACCCCCTGAAGGCCTACAATCTCGGGAAAGACGAAAAACCCAATTATGCCTGCTGGTGGAACCTCCCGGCCCTACCCAAGTTCAACACCAAAAACCCGGAGGTGCGCAGCTTCATTCTCGGCGTGGCCGAATTCTGGCTGAAGCAGGGCATCGACGGCTGGCGGCTGGACGTGCCCGACGAAATAAACGACGACGCCTTCTGGCGGGAATTCAGGCGCGTCTGCAAGGCCGCCAACCCCGGCTGCTATCTCACCGGCGAGATCTGGGGCGAAGCCGGGCGCTGGCTGAAGGGCGACCAGTTCGACGCGGTGATGAACTACCAGCTGAGCGCCGCCTGTATCTCCCGCTTCGGCGGGGAAAAGCTGAAGCTTACCCATTCCTACGCCGGACGCCGCCTGGAGCCGTGCGGCCAGAAAAAATTCATGGCCGACATCACCGCGCTGCTGGGCCAGTACAAGTCCGGAACCACGCTGGCGCAGATGAACATGATGTCCAGCCACGACACCGACCGCATGCTCGATACTTACGGCGGAGATAAAGCGCGGATGAAGCTGGCGATAGTATTCTCGTTCCTGTTCCCGGGCGCTATCAGCTTGTATTACGGCGAGGAACTGGGCCTGAAAGGCGTCCTGAACGCCGGCACCAGGCGCGGCATGCCCTGGGACAGGAAAAGCACCTGGGACACCGGCCTGCTTAAGCTGTATAAATCGCTGGCGGCCCTGCGCAGGAACAACCCGGTCATAAAGCGCGGAAAGTTTGAATTTTTAAAGGAATACTGCGACGAGAGAATTCTGGTCTTCAGGCGCTTCCTGCCCGGCGGCGGGCAGCTGGTCTGCGCGATGAACACCTCCGGCGCTCCGGCGGAGCTTACCCTGCGGCCCGGGGTCTTGGGCAGGTCTCCGCGCGTTCTGTTCAATGACGGGGCAACCCTTTCCCCCGCCGGCGCGCTGCCCGGCCTTAAACTGCGGCCGCGCGGCTGCGCCATCTTCAACTGACCTACGGCTGCTCGTCGAGCAGGGCGGTCTCGCGCACCTCAAGCTGCACGCGGCGGCCCAGCGCCGACTGCTCCGCTATGAATCGATTCAGCGGGGCCAGGCACCCGGGCCTGAGCTTCACGCAGCCGAAGGTATCGCGCCAGCGGAAATCCGAAAGCTCCGGCCGCCCGGCGTATTGCGGATCGGCCTGCTTGGAGGGTTCCTCCCAGAGATCGGTATGCACCGCAAAACCGGAGCGCCCATGCGGGCCGTAATAATATCTCGGATTATGGGACAGCTGCGCCGCCTGCCGGGCTTTGGACGCCGCGCTCGTGGGCGTCGAGCGGCGCTCGAAGAACGGCACCCCCTCCCCCTGCGTTCCCGCCTGTGAATCTTCGGCCCAGATCAGGTCCACCGGCATGATGCCGCCGGCTGCCGGATACCAGCTCCGCCAGACGGCCGTAAAGAACGGCTTCGGCTCTTTTCCGCCTAAAGTATCGGCGGGGACGGCCGCGTCGTCAGCCGGAGAATCGGATCTTCCCAGGATGGATATTTCATAGAGGTCCGGCGAAATATTCCTCAGGTCATAGACGCCCGGCACCGTGGCCCCGTCGGAGCCGTCCTCCGGCGCGTAATAGACGGTCGTGCCCCCTATCATTCCCCGCTGCCAGCCCGCCACCGGCGCGGTAGAGGTCAGCCCGCGGCCCAGCGCCTCGCACTGGTAAACCCCGGCCCGGCTGCCGGCTTCGATCTCGAAATTTATAAGTCCGGCCCTGCCGCGGTCGTGCGGCAGCAGCACCAGGGCTTTCGACACCTTCCCGCCCTTGACGCCCGGCAGGCCGTTCAGCCCCAGCGTTTTGACCTTGCCGCGCAGCTCCGCCGTCAGTTCGTCCAGCGCCGGCCGGTCCGTCGGAATAGCGGCGGGGATCAGAGCCTCGGGCTTGACCGCCGGCTCCCCGGCAAAAGCCGGCCCGGCGGTGAGCAGCGAGAAGAACAAGGCGAATTTGATAAGGGAATCGGCGAAAAACATAAGCGCCTCCGTATTATCCGGGTATGGGCCAGTCATGGGGTTGCCCATTCCGCCGCGCAGGAACCGTTGCGCGGTTCCCCCCGAAGCGGGGCCCCCCTCCCCAAAGCGGCTCCAGAGCAACCCCATGCCCGGCCCGCGGCGTTTGAGGCCGGAAACGCTTTATTTCTTTATGGGGATGTGGAAGAAGAAACGGGAACCGACGCCGAGCTCGGACTCTATGCCCATCTCGCCGCCGTGCCGCAGGACTATCTCCCGCGCGATCTTAAGGCCCAGGCCGAAGCCCGCTTTGCGCATGCCCTTGGCCGCCTCGGTCTGGAAGAAACGCTCCCAGACGCGCGGCAGGTCTTCCTTCGAGATGCCGATGCCCGTGTCGACGACGCTGACGACCACTTTATCGGGGGCGGTCTCCACTTTTATGGTCACTTTGCCGCCTTCCTTGGTGTATTGGATGGCGTTGGTGCAGAGATTCTGCACCACCTGGCCTATGCGGGCGTCGTCGCCGGCCAGCGGCGGGAGGACGGGCGGGACCTCCATGCCGAAGCTGAGGTTGCGCTTCTGGGCCGCTATCTCCACCCGCGAGCGCACGTCCTGGACGACTGAAAGCAGGTTCAGCGTGCCTATCTCCACGCGCAGCTTGCCGGATTCTATCGCGGCCAGGTCCACCAGATCGGAGATCAGGACGTTCAGGGTCTTCGCCGAGGTATGTATGTTCGAGGCGTATCTGCCCTCGCTGGGATGATCCTTCAGCTTGGTGGTGAGCACCTCGGAGTAGCCGAGGATGGCGGTCAGGGGGCTCTTTACATCGTGGGCGACCGTGGCGAAGAAATTTTTCTGGAAGCCGTTGACCGCGGCCAGCTGCCGGTTCAGCTCCTGCATCTCTTTGAGCAGGCGCGCGTTCTCCAGCAGCAGGAAGCGCCGCTCCAGCGCCTTCTCCACCGAAAAGATAAGGCGCGAAGCCTCGACGGGCTTCAGAATAGCGTCGTCGAGACCCAGCTCCACCACCTGGCTGACGCCCTGCAGCGCGGCCTGGAGAGGATACCGGTCCACCATAAAGATAATGCGCAGATCGGGATCGCGCTCCCGCATTTTCTGGGCGAGCTCCGCCCCCGAATGCTCCGCGATAGTGATGGCGGTGCCGATAACCGCGAGATGGAAGGCGCCTTTTTTACACAGCCCCAGCGCTTCCTCGCCGTCCATGGAGGAGGTGACCTCGTAGCCCGCGCCCAGCAGGGCCTGGCCCAGGGTGGTCAGGGCGGGCTTAAAATTATCCAGCAGGAGAATGCGCTCCGTATCCCGCTCTTTCAGGCGGACGTCCGCGCCCTCGCTGTTCTCTATCAGGATGCCGGCGATGCGCCCGGCCTGCTCCCGCGGGATGGCCACGGGACAGCCGTTCTTGAGCGACTGGATGGCGTAGCGCACCATGTCCATGCCAGAAATAAAATAGCAGATGGCTTCCGGGGTCGCGCTCCGCACTCCCGCGTCAAGAGCCTCGGCTTCTTTCTGGGTACCGGCGAACTGCGCCACCACCATATTGCCGGGCAGCACCGTGGTCTCGGACGCCTCTTCCTCGTCGCCGCCCAGCAGCGACCAGGATTTTTTCGGCTTCTGGCCCTGGGCCGCGGCAATGCGGGCCTCGTTCTGCTGGCGGACGAATTCGGGCAGTTCTGTGGCGGATTCCAGGGAGACCGGCTGGACCCCCGCCTGCCGGAGGGCGGTCTGCACGGCTTCGGTGCTGAACAGCACCTGATCGGCCAGTATCACCACCGGCCGGGCCACGACCCTTACCTGGTCCGCGAAACCTATAGGCAGCGGCCAGCTCAGCCGGCGCAGCGGCGAGACAAGGGTGGGCGCCGTGCTGGCGATGGACTCCAGCGTGAACAGATGCACCCTGGAGTATTGTTTATGCAGTTCGAGGAAAGCTTCCCGCTCGGACGGGGCGACCCGGTTGAAGTCGACCACCATGGCGGAGCAGTCGCCGGTGCTGAGCCGGGCGGCCGCGTATTTGAGGGTGGGCACGCAGACCAGCTCCAGGCCCCGGCCCGACATGGACGGCGTCATCTCGTCAAGGAGCTCCTTCCCGGAGGTGACCACCAGGACGCGCCCTTTGGGGTCGCTCATAGGAGCGGCTCCGGTATGCGTTTGGCTGCGGTTAGCGTAAATTCTTTCATTATTGCTGTCGCTTCCTGCCCTGAAAAATCCGCGTAAATATATCCTACCCTTAATAATACAAAAGTAGAGGCTTCCTTATAAACTTTTTCCCGGCCCGGCTCAAAAAAGAAAGCTCATTCCCGCCAGGAAAAAGACGAACGAGACCAGCAGATAGGCGGAGGGCGGCTTCCTCTCCGCGGCGCATTCGAACGCCGAGGCGAAAATAGTGCCGGTGATGGCTATGCCGGAAACGGCGGCCAGCGCGCCGGCGTACCGGATAGCGCTCAGATAGAACATCAGCGACAGGTAGGTGTCGGCTACGGAGCCGAGCGTTATCCACAGCAGGCTCCGGGAAGACAGCGCTTTCAGTTTCCCGAAGAACCGGAACGGCTTCAGCCGGGAAAGCAGCGCGAACAGCAGCAGCGCGCCGAGCGCCCGGTAGAAATTGCCCTCGGTGGTGCCTATGCCGGGGGAATTGTTGAAAACATAGCGGGTGAGCAGCACGCCCAGGCCGTCCAGGATTATGCCGCAAAGCGCGAACAGGGTGGCCTTCGCGTTCCAGTGGCCGTGCTTCCGGAAGGACTCCAGCGAGAAGATGAAAAGGCAGACCACGAAGAACAGGATGGCCAGGAATTTCCTGGCGTCCACCGCCTGCCCGAAGGCGAAATAGCTCAGCACGCCTATCACCAGGGGCTGAAAGCCGAAAAGCAGCATGGTGCGGCCCGGGCCCATAAGCGAGAAGGATTTTATCAGGAAGATATCGGCCAGGCCCAGGCCCAGGGCGCCGGAGACGAAAAACAGGGCGGCGCAGGGGAGACTGATCGCGTGGAAGCCGCCCTGGAAAGCTATGGTCAGGGCGAACAGGGCCGCGGCTACGGCGGCTTTGAAGCAGTTGACCCAGAGGCTGGAGAGCTTCCTGGCGTAATGGGTGAAGAACTGCACGCCGAAAGCGAAACTCAGGTTGGCCGCCAGCGCGTAGATATATACTTTTTCCATGGTTGCCCTTTCCGGTGTGCTCAGCTATAATATACAAATAATTCCGCGCGGTTAAATGCCCTGTAATCCGATAAAATACTGCGCCTGCCGGGCATCAAACAGCCGCGGGCCGGTCATGGGGTTGCGCTGGAGCCGCGTTGGGGAGGGGGGCCCCAGCCTGATTATCCCGGCTGGGGGGAACCGCGCAACGGTTCCTGCGCGGCGGAATGGGCAACCCCATGAGCGGCCCGTCCCCATAATAAACCCGGAAGCGCCGGATTTTGCGGATTTATCCCGACAGGCCCTTGTCGGGGTCGTCTGCTAGACTGTTTATATGGAGCTACAGAAAAAATTGGAAATACTGGCTGATTCAGCCAAGTATGACGCCTCCTGCGCCTCAAGCGGCTCCGACCGGGGCGGCGCCGGCGGCACGGGCGCGGCTCATCTGAGCGGCGTCTGCCACAGCTGGACGGCCGACGGGCGCTGCATTTCCCTTTTAAAAATATTGATGACCAACGAATGCGTCTACGACTGCGCCTACTGCGTGAACCGCCGCACGAACGACACCCCCAAAGCCATCCTGACCCCGGACGAAATAGCCGGCCTCACCTTCGAGTTCTATAAAAGGAATTATATAGAAGGGCTGTTCCTCAGCTCCGGCGTAACCGTCTCGCCCGATCGCACCATGGAGCTGATGCTGGAGGCGGTGCGCAAGCTGCGGCAGGTCTTCCGCTTCAACGGCTATGTGCACCTGAAAGTTATCCCCGGCGCGGACCAGGCGCTGATCGATCAGGCCGGCCTCTGGGCCGACCGCGTGAGCGTCAACATCGAGCTGCCCACCGACAAGAGCCTGCGCCTGCTGGCCCCGGGTAAGACTAAAGCTACCGTGCTGGGGCCCATGAGCCGCCTGGCGCGGAAAATTTCCGACTCGAAGGACGAGCGCCGCTCTATCAAAAGCTCCCCCGCATTCGCCCCGGCCGGGCAAAGCACCCAGCTTATCATAGGCGCCACGCCCGAAACCGACCGCGAGATCATAAAGCTGAGCGAGGCCCTCTACGATAAAATGCGCCTGAAGCGGGTTTACTATTCCGCCTTCGTGCCCATTATTAAAGACAGCCGGCTGCCCGCCCTGCTCGATCCGCCTTTGCTGCGCGAGCACCGCCTTTACCAGGCCGACTGGCTGCTGCGCTTTTACGGCTTCACCGCCGATGAGCTGCTGGACGAGAAACACCCCTCGCTCGATCTCTCGTTCGACCCCAAGACGGTCTGGGCGCTTAATAACCTGCACCTTTTCCCCCTTGAGGTCAACAAGGCCTCCTATGAGGAAATTTTGCGGGCGCCCGGCATCGGCGTAACCTCGGCGAAGCGCATTCTGCGGGCGCGGCGCGCGGCCCCCCTGAGCCTGGACGACCTTAAAAAGCTGGGCGTGGTGATGAAGCGCGCTATTTATTTTGTAACGGCGGGCGGCAAATACGGCGGCTTAAAAAAGGAAAGCGAAGAAGCTATAAAGATAAAGCTGCTTGAGCATAAAAATCCCAACGGCCAATTGGACCTGTTCGGCGAGGCCGCCCTGGTAAAGGCCGGCCTGACCGAAACCGTGACGGGCCAAATATGAGCGTGACCTATACTTACGACGGCTCTTTTGAAGGATTTTTAACGGCGCTGGCTTTGGCCGTTGAGAAAAACCTGCCGGATTCTGCCATAGTTAAAGAAGCCGCGGCGGAGGCCGGGCTTTTTTCCGAATTTATAAAGGCCGGCAGCGATCCGCAAAAAGCGGCGGCCGCCCGGGACCTGGTCGAAAGCCGGGGCTCGGCGGAATCCTGGCAGCATCTCCGCTTCGCCTTCCTTTCGGAAGCCCCCGGCGCGGAAACGGCTATATTGGAATATGTGAAGCTGCTGGCCGCGAAAGGCCCCGCCGCCGACAATATGCTGGCCGACGACAGGGTAAAGAAAGTGCACGGCCTTTCGGCCAGAGTAGGCGGCGAGGCGCACCGCTTCAAGGGCTTTGTAAGGTTCAAGGAGCTGGCGGATAAGACGCTTTACTCAAAAATAGAGCCCGACCATAATATCCTGCCGCTGCTGGCCCCGCATTTCCGGGCGCGGCTGGGAACCTTCAACTGGGTAATTCACGACTCCCGGCGCAATAACGCCGCGCTGTATTTCAAAGGAAAACTTGTTTACGCCCCGCTGGCCTCCGCACGCCTTCTGGAGGACGGCAAAGAAGCGGAGGTGCGGGAGCTTTGGAAACACTTTTTCAAGACCGCCGCCATCAAAGAAAGAATAAACCCAAAACTCCAGCGGCAGAACGTCCCCCTGAAATACCGCAAAAACCTCACCGAATTCGACTGACCAAAAAACGATCCCCTCCTTTCCTTGCGGAGAAGAGGGGATCGCGCGGCGGGTCGACCCGCCTTACCCATTTAGAACTTCAGGGTAGCGCTGACGCCGGCCGTCATATTGTCTCCGGACGAGCCCGCTTTAGCTGAAGCCAGGGAGGCGGAAGCGTCCACCGTAAGGACCAGCATCTTCAAGCCGGCGCCGATGAAATATTCATCGACCTTATTGTCCTGGTTGTCTATCTTATTCTTGAGGTCCCTCTTCACGCCGCCGCGGGCGAAAAGGAAGCCGGGAACGACGGCAAGCTCGGCGCCGAGCCTGGCCTGCGTCTTCTTGCTGTCTACCAGCTTGATCGAGACATAATCCGCGCCCACAGTGAATACTTTACCCAGTATAAGGGCTGCACCGACGGTGGTGGTGGGGGCGAACTTGGTAACGGTCTCGCTCATTGTCGGGGAAACCCAGTTCCAGGGATTGCCGCCGCCGACATCGAAGTTGTCCTGCCAAACGATATTACGCTTCAGGTCTACACTGCCTTTGAAGTTCTTGGCGGCGGCGCCAAGACGGAACGCGCCCATATTCATCAGCGCGCCGGCGTCCATGGTATAACCGTCGAAGGTAACTTTCTCCAGGCCGTGGAAGTAATTGTTGGCTGCCCCGGGATTGTTCGCATTCACGCCATACTGTAAGCGGGTTATATCGCCTTTTATGCTGTTATAGTTGGCGCCCAGAGAGAGCTTGCCGAGCTTAATGGCTCCGGTAAGCACCGTAGTTTTGAGTTTGTCAGTGTCAAGCATATCACCATAGGTAGTGTAACCCATGGTCCAGCCATCCGGCGCGTAGATATTATGCTGCGCCCTGCCGAAGGTCATATAGGTTGACGCATTTTCGGGCTGCTTGCGGCTGACGGCAAAGGCCAGCGGGCCAAGCCTTATAGCGGCTCCGGCCTGCGTGAGAACAGAGTCCCATTCAGAGGTTTTTTTACCGGCAGCGTTTAAGCCGGTGCTGCGCCTTGAGATGGCAAGGGCCGAGATATTAACGTGCTCCAACTGGGTAAGACCGGCCGGGTTATACTCAACGGCGCCGCCCAGGTCATTGGCCACAGCGGTGAAAGCGCCGCCCATACCCATGGCTTTAGCCGAACCGCCCGAGCTCCAGGGCAGGTAAGCGTCGACATTAAGTTTGCTCTTGGTGACCAGCGAGTTTGTGTGAGCGGCACCGTTCCACAGGTAGTCATAAGCGAAAGCAGACTGCGCCATAAGGAAAACACCGCATATTAAACTAGCTGCCAGCATTGTTTTTTTCATAGTTTACCCCTTCTTTTATTTAGTGTTCCACAAGCCCGGTAACTTTTTTATGCGTGTTCCCCGGCCCCTTACTGCCAAGTTCAGAATAATATACCAAATTATACCGCCCAGTAACACAAAAGTCCATGTATACCTGTATACATGTATTCCTTTATACACCGCCGCCCCTCAGCCCCGGCCTCTTAAAAGGAATAATTGTATCTGGTCAGCAGGCTCAGCTCCGTGCCCTCTATGGCCGGATTATATTTATCGGTCTTGGAAAGCATCCCCGCGCCGAAGGTGATCTTGGAACTGCGGCTCTTAAGCCAGATAGTTTCAAGATTAAGCGACCGCGTGCCGGTTTCGGACGGCATTACGGGCGAGTTGTTCCTGCCGGAAGAGATGGCCGTCCAGCACTGGAAAGCCAGCGAGCGTTTCGGCATGGAGTAAGCCACATTGGCGTTGACGGTGTTGTTCCTGGCCGTTGAGGAATTCACCTTGTCCTTTGTGTTCGAGCTCACAAGGCCGGCCGAGGCCGACAGCCGGGGTGACACTTTGAACGAGCCGCTCAGGGAAATAAGCGAGGTGTTCAGATCGGGCGAGAACCCGGTATTGTCGGTGAAGACGCTGGACTGGAAAGTGCCGTTTAAATTATGAACGCCCACCGGCTGCATCACCGAAAAGCTCAGCGTGGTGGTCTTATTGTCCTGCACGGTCGCGGGCTTGCCCAGCGAAGTATTGGTCATATAGGACGCGGTCAGCAGCGTGCCGGTGAAAACGCGCGTAGTGTTGGAAAGGCTGGTCTGCGTCTGCTTGGTGGTGGTCTTGGCGGGATCGTTCTCCAGATTGTCGGTATAAGTATTATAGTTCAGGGCCAGGCTGCTCCTGTCCGACAGCGGAACGCCCGCCTCGGCGTCCAGCGTGTTCCGGTCTGAGATCACCGAGGGGCTGGCGAAAGAAACGAACTTGGCGCCCACCCGCGAATAGGCCGCCCTGGCCGAAAAGCCTTTATTGCGCCACTTAAGCTCCTGCTTCCAGGCCGTGCCGCTTTTGGCTCCGGGCGCGTCAGTGTCCGCTTTATAGGCGCTGGCCTGCAGGTCGCCCATATAAGACAGCTTCGGGTTCACTTTCCACTCCGCCATAGCTCCGTAAACCAGGCTCTCCTGCGGCAGCAGCACCGCCGCCCGGGTGTCCTGCGTTACGGAATACTCGTCGTCGCGGCTCAGCACGGTGTCCACCGAGATGCGCAGGTTCGTCCTGGCCTGATAGGAAACCTTTAAGCCGCCCGCATAGCGCGATAGGCGGCCCGCGGTGGTCAGCGTCGGTTCCTCCGGAGAAATTATGCGCCCGACCAGGGCCGTCCAGGAGAGCTTATCCCTGGTCCGCTCGAAAGCCGCGCCGCGCATGCCCTGGCTCTCCATGGAAAGCGGGGTGAGCGACGGCGAAACATCGCCCAGGCTTAAAGTGCCCCAGGGCGCGTAATAATTAAGGAAGATGAGGTTGGGCGTTATGGGCCGGTGGTAAGTGTGCACCAGATAGGTGTTAAAAATGAAAGAAGATTGTTTCACCTTGCCCACGATATTGGCGGAGGTTATGCCCTGGTGGTTGTCCCAGCCTCCCTGGTTGGAATTTTTATAGGTGAAGGAGATGTCTCCGCCCAGCCGCATATTCTGCTCGGGCGGCGGCTTGAACTCCCGCTCTATGACCTGGAAGCCCCTGTATTCGGTCTCAAGTATGCGCTTGCCGTCCACCACCAGGAAAGCCCGGTAAAGCAGCCGGCGTCCGCTGAAGATCTCGGGCACCAGGTAGGGGATCTGCACACCGTGCGCAGCGCCTTTGGCCACATCTTCCGGAGGACTGAGCGGCTCGGTCTGCGCCACGAACTTCCTGTCCTCGCCTTCAATCACGTAAACCTCGGCCACCCAGTAATAGGTGCCGCGCGGCCAGGGGGCGGCGCCGGTATTCACCACCAGGGTCTGGAACATTACCTCCGACCCCGCCATCACGGGGTCCGGGGCGGCCACGCTGAACTGAAGGCTGGCGGTCCCGTCGGCGTAAGCGGGTCCGCCGGTTAGAACCGCCAATCCCAGGGCGGCGGCAAATATAATTAGTCTGCGCATGATAGATGTTCCAAGTATAACAAAAAGTTTATTTCCCCGGCTTGATCTTATCCCCTCTTACCTCTTCCCCCTTTGTGACTTTGTGGTAAACTTTTTTCTGCTAAAATTTCAGCCCTAATGAAACCCTGTGTGCGCTGCCCAGCTCGCCGTAGGGCGACAGCGCGTAATCCAGCGAAAAGCCGCCTATATAAAGCCCCAGTCCGGCGAAAAAACCGAAGAGGCTTGAGACGCCGCTGCCCGAACCGCCCAGTTCCGTGCCAAGCACGGCGTCCCTGTCAGAAGAGGACACCGTCTTATAGCCTACCCGCAGCCTCAGGCTCTCGGTGGCGCTGTATTCCCCGCCCAGCCGCAGCGCGGCGCCCGAATCGTTGGGGAGATCGACCTGCGCCGCAAGCAGTACCGGCGCGCCCTTAAGCGCGACCGAGACCCCGGCCCTGAGCGTCAGCGGCAGCGGGAAAGCGTCCTCCCTGAATTTTATTTTAGTGCCGAGGTTGGCCAGCGACACGCCGAATTTTGCCCGCGAATTCTCCCGCTGGTAAATGAGCCCCAGGTCGGCCGCTGCGGCTTGCGCCGAGCTGCTCTTTATTTTCTGGCCCACATATTTCAGCGCTATGCCCGCCCTGAAAGCGCCCAGTTTGAAACCGCGCCCGGCGGAAAAAGCCAGGTCGCTGGCCGTAAAATTTCCGGTCTGGGTCCCGACGCCATCCCTGCCTTCCATCTCGCCGGCCGAGAAATAGGTGAGGCCGAAGCCCCAGGGCCGCGCCAGCAGCGCCGCCTGCGAGACGCCCATGTCCTGTATATGCCAGGCGTGGGAGAACAGCGCGCTTTTCCCCTCCGGCCCGGCCCCCGGCGCCAGTCCGGCGGGGTTGTAGTACAGCGCCGAGGCGTCGTCGGCCACGGCGGTAAAAGCCTCGCCCATGCCCAGAGCCCGCGCTCCGAAGCCCAGTTTCAGGAACTGCGCCGCCGAACTCTCGGCCGCGCCCGCACAGTGCGGGCCTGCCGCCAAAGCCAGAACCGCCAGCGCTAATTTAAGTTTTCCGCGCGATTTCATAAACTCTCCCTCTTTACTCCCCGCCCTTCTCTCTTCGATCTTAACTCTTCCCTATTTTCCCTTCTTCTTCAGCTTTATTTTTATTTCCTTCTCCGCCTTTCCGGACTTGCCCACGGTGAATTTAAGTTTTTTTTCGTCGCCGGACTCCGCTTTAAGCTTTTCCAGCAGCTCCGCGATCTCCGTCGAGGTCGCGCCCTCCTGCCACTTGCCGGTCTGGGCCGCCAGCATTTTAAAGGCCTTCCCCGGCGCGGCGGCGGCCCCGGCTACGCGGGTCATCTCTCCGGCCTTAAGAGAAACCTTCCCGGTCTTGTTTTCCACGTCCACATGCCCCTCGTAAACTTTTACCGTAAGCGCCTCGCGCTGCTCTATATCCGCCTCGGTTCCCCTTACGGCGCAGATAGCGGCGAGGGTCTCTACATTAAGCCCTCCGCGCTTATGCAGCATGCGCGTCCACAACTGCCCTTTTTCCAGCTTTGCGGAATCGCCGCTCTTTTTGCCGGCTATCAGCTCAAGCATAGTGTTCTCGTTCAGGCGTATCTCGGAGCCATAGAGCATCACCACCGAAGCTTTCGCCCCGGCCGCGGTCTCGACCGTATCGCCCAGGTACAGATTGTCGTTCACCTTCACCTGCGCGTCCCCGGCGCCGCCGGGCCGGCGCAGCTTCACGTCGGCGCTTATAAAAACCGCCAGCCCCAGCGGTTTGCCGGTTTCGCAATAAGCCGCTTTTCCCGCGGCAAAAACCAACGCAAGCGCCGCCGCCGCAAAAAGTCTTCTGGTCATAGCTCTCCTCCCGGCTCTTGGCCCCCGATCTTAAGTTTCCAGTCTCCAGTTTCCGGTCACCAGTCTGCGATTCCAGATTTTTATTATTTCCCCACATCTATCCTCTTGAACTCGATCTTCCCATCCGCTTTATCGTAGAGCCTGAAGATATACGGCACGGCGGTATTTTCACCGGCGGCCCCGGTCATATAATAATCGAACACCGTCGCCTCGCCCACCTTGCGGCGCGCTATTATCCTCACGCTGTCTGCTTTATTCCCGACGCCGGCTATAATGCCTACTACCAGTTTTTCGCCGAAATCCACTACGGGAGCTTCCTCGCTTGAGAACAGCCCCCAGACCTTCTCCCACACTTTTTGGCTTTTTATAGTGTAGAAAACAGGCTCCTGGGATTTTACGGAATTGGTGTAGCCGCTCCACTCCTCGCCTTTGGATTTCTCCAGGATGGTCAGGTCCAGCTCGGTCTCCTCCTCGGGCGCGGCTTCCTCCTCTTCCGGCTTCGGCTGGTCGGCCGCCGCCGTCTGCGCCGGCTGGTAGTCTTCGGACACGGCCGCGCCTGTCAGGCTGGCGCTGCCGTTTATCAGCGACAGCATCAGCTCGTTCAGCTCGCCGGCGCTGCAGTTGGCGCATTCTATGCTGTCGAAAGTGTAGCCTTCCAGCGCGCGGCTCGCCTCCGGCCCAAGGCGCTTGAGTATCTCGTCCCAGATCTCCTGGTAGCTCAGCTTGCGCGTCTCCTCGCTGTCGGCCGCGGCGGCCTCCCCCGCGCCTTTGTTTATCAATTTGGTCTTGCAGTTATCCTGTATATTGTCGTCAAAAATATCCAGGCACGCCACCGCCAGGCCTTCTACCTGCCCCTCGGGCATAAAAGCCATGAACGGGATCTCGCGGCTTTCCCCGGCGTTAAGCATGCCTATATTCTTGGGAGAATCCTGCGACGGCAGGCCGCTCAGGCTCATTTTGATAGAGATGCCCGCTTCATTGGTGCCGCCGGTGTTCTGCACCACCGCCCTGAAATGCAGCGGTCTTGTAAAATCCGCTTTAGAGTCCGTCATTTCGAGCGCTATCACCGACACATTGCGCGATTGGGAAGAGGCCAGGGCCTTAAGGGAAAAACTGTAAACCGTGCTTTCCGCTATCTTCATACCGACGGGGTCCAGCCCTTCCACTTTCCAGTAATATACCAGATCCGGCACCAGCTGCTCGCGCGGACCGGTGGGGTTTTCAGGGTAGGCGTACATCCCGCCTGAAGCATTGCCCGTATGCACCGGATTGTCGTAGATCCCGGCGCTCTCGGCCACGGTTATTTTATAGGTGCTGGCGCCGCTGGCCACCCACCTGAAGATCAGCGGCTTGTCGGTGAGCCCCCTCGCCCCGTAGGGCGGATAAATAAGATTTATATTGGGCGAAGAGACCTGGAAAGACACCTCCTGCGTCACCGTCTCGGCGCCGAGCGCAGCCTCGGCGCGGAATTTATAAACCCCCGGCACGCTGTAAAACCTTGAGATGGCCAGCCCCGCCAGCTGGCTGTTGGAATTGCCCTGCACCGCCCCGGTGGAATTGCCCTCCTGGCGGAACACCGCGCCGCCGGACGGGTTGTAGATGGTGAACTTGAACTGTATCCTTTCGGTGGCGCTGGCTACGGAATTATTGACAGCTTGGCGCAGCGCCAGGGTCTCCACATTGGTGAAGGCGGTGCGCTGGTTCCCTGAGCCGTCCAGCGCGGCCGCCCCCCCCGCCGTCAGCGCCGCCCCCGCACTCGAGTAATTGATAAACAGTAACCCCGCCATTAACCCAAAATATCTAAAAATTTTCATATCTCATCCTCTTTATTCCCAACCTCTCTTCCCAAATTCCCGCTCCCCTATTTCAGCTCCCGACTCCCATCCCCCTTTGTGACTTTGTGGTAAAATCTCCTCTTAACTATTCTCCCCTATTTGATTATCGCAAACTTCTTTATCGTCTTCTTATGTTCGCCGCTGGCTACGAACTTCACGCGCGTGGAATAAATATACACCCCGGAAGCCACGCCCGACGGAATATTCCAGACGGCTTCCCAGACTTTCGGGCTGATTTCGACAAAATCCGTGTCCGGGAATTCTTTAATAGCCCGCCCCGTAATATCAAAAACCGTGACCTGCTTTAGCACCGGGCTTTGGCCGCTCTCTATATGGAAAGTGACGCTGCGCCCGGCCGGATTGGGGAAGGCATAAACTTTATCCGTTTTTAAAAGTTCTCCAAGCGGGCTCAGCCGCAGGTCCTGGCCCGGCGCCAGCGTCACCTGCAGCTGTTTAGAGCCGCCCGCGCCGTCCGGCACCTTCAGCATATAGCTGCCTGGCAGTAAATTGCTGATAAGGAACCGCCCGCCGGCATCCACCGGCGCCGACGCTACAAGACTGTTGCTCTGGTAAAGCTCCACAGAGGCAGCCCCCAGTAACCGGTAACCAGCCGCCTGTGGCTTGGAACCGGCTGCCGGCATCTGATACCCGGCCAGTTCCCCGCCTATGCTGGCCAGTTGGTAAGCCACCGAAAGTTCAAAAGCCACTTCGGCATAGCCGGTGGGGATCTGGTCCGAAGCTACGGAACTGGCGAAGCCGTTGTCCAGCCAGGTGGCCTGCACCCGGTACACCCCTTGATCCAGTCCGTTCAACGTAAATGCTCCGCTTCCGTCGTCAATAGTGTAAGCCGTTTTCACTACGGCCAGAGCTTGGTTTATAGCCTGCATCATAACGCCGGTAACTCCCTGCCCCGTCGGGGTGCGCACGTTCCCTGAAATCGTGTCGGGCAGGCTGACGCCGGCCCTGGCGGACGCCAGCGGCGAAAGCCCCGACCACAGCCCGGCCTCGTCGCCCGCCCAGACAGCGAGGTAATAGGTAACGCCGGGCGCGAGGCCGGAAATAAGATACGCCTGCGTCGTCCCCGGCGTCACGGTGGTGGAAATAAGCACCTGCGCCGCCGCCGTGCTGAAAACCGCGCCGGCCCAGGTGGAATAGTTTATCCGGAATTCGCCCTGTGAGAGCGCCGCCGAGGGCCCGTCGTCACCGGAGGCTGTCCAGGTCAGCAGCAGCCTGCCCGGCAGCTTGCCCTCGGCCCCTGAAACCTCCGTAATCACTCCGGGCGGGACGGTATCGCGCACGGTGAAGGTGGAGGCGTAAAGCCCGGCGGGGGACTCGTTCGGCGGCATCGCCCCGTCCCTGGCCGAGGCATAAACAAAGTAGACGCCGCCATCAAGCAGATTACCGCGCAGCGCTCCGTCCGGATAGAAACTCCAGGACGCGCCGCCCGCCGTCATAGTGGAAACAGGGGAGGCCCCCCACGCGCCGGCGAAGAAGTTCCACCACTTAAGATCGACCTGCCGCTGCAAAGTAAGGTTGATATACGGCACTCCCGAGTTGGGCGAAGGATCCTGCGCCGTGCCGGCTATCACCGCCGGGGTTTCAGGCGTCGTGTCCGCGGCGGGCGCGGAGATGAACGCGGTCGGCACGCTCCGGTCAAAAGTGAAGGCGGCGGTGGCGTAAGTTATGGAATAATTCAGCGCGGTATCGCTTGAGCGCGCCACCACCTCGTACCGGGTCCCGGAGACCCAGCCTACGCCCGAACTGTCATAGGTCCAGGCCGTCTGTCCTGCCGCCGTCAGCCACACCCGGTCCGCAGTAGTAAAATCAACGCCGTCCCAGTATTTGTTGGAAGGCTTCTCCTGTATGGTTATTTCCGTGCCGCTTACATCGGCCTCAAGCATCGGCGCGGCATTGCCGGTTATCGCGGCCAGCGCGGAATGGAAGCCGGCGTAAGGAGCCGTTATTCTCACCGTCGGCCCGCTCACGTTCTTAAGCACCAGGAAAGCGTCGGCAAGAGAAGAGACATTCCCGGCCAGATCCCTGGCCCTCACGGAGATATAGTTGGTGACGCTGTTCTCCAGCCCGCCAAAATTCAACGCCCAGGGCCCGTTATAATAGGTGGCGCCCGGCGTAAGCCCGGTTAGCCCGGTCCAGGTCAGCACCTTGCCGTCAGCCGCGCCCTCCGTATCGCTGGCGCTATATTCCACGGCCGCCAGGCCCGCGCCGCCCTGCGCATCGTTAAAATTCACCAGGTAGACGGCGCCGGGGTTGGTATTGCGCCAGACCTCCTCCCCCGGCTGGTTGTCGGCGATCGTAGGAGCCGTGGTATCTTTCAGAACGTAGAAGGCGTCGGTCTTGTCGCTGTAATTGCCTGAACCGTCGAAGGCGCGCACGGAAACATAGCTGAGGCCGGACGGCAGCAGGGACCAGAGGCCGGGGGTCAAAGACCAGTCGGTTAAATAGGAGTTGGCGGCGATATTGGTCAGAACAGGGGTCCAATCGGCTATTAAAGTACCGCTCTGTCCCGCGCCTGCGGTTATCTTGACCTTTACTTGATTCAGGTAGGAGCCGCCTGAATCCGCAAAATCGATATTATAAACGGCGGTATTGGAGCTGCGCCAGTTCATGTCGCCCGACTGGTTGTCGGTGATCACCGGAGGGGAACTATCCACGCCGCCGATAGTGCGGGTGGAGCCGAAATTTTCGTAAGCCGTTTCGATACCGGCCGCGTTACGCGCCTTGGCGCGGAAATAATAAAGGGTCAGCGGATCAGGCACCACGGCCGTCACCAAAACCCCTGCGGCCCAGCCCGGGCCGATAACTTTAGCGGCCGAGAAATCGGCGGCGGTAGAGACCTCGGACAGATATTCCGTCTCCGGCGGGTTGAAGTTGGCCAGCCACTCCACCGCGACCGAAAAGGCGCTCACCGACGGGAAGGGATCGGCCTGTTTCAGCGGCTGGGCGGCATAGGTAAGCGCTTCCGGCAGCCCGGCGAATTGGCTGGGAGTGTCGAAGATATTAAGCGAGGCGGTGCGCAGGTAGTAAGTCGTATTTGGCGTCAGCCCGCCGAACAGCGCATAGTCGTTCACAGTTTCCGAGGAGGCCTGTACTGTGTTGAAATTGTCCGTGGAGATCTGCGCCAGGTAGCGGGTTCCGGGTGGATTGCCGTTATAGGACCAATAGCCCGTTACCGTATTTGTGCTGACCGCGCACGGGAGCGTCGCTATCGGCGTGACCGAAGTGGTTATGGTGGAGCCGAACTGCGCGTAGACGGTTTCGGCGCCCAGCAGGCCTATAGCCTTAACCCGCACAAAATAGGTGGTGTTAGGCGAGAGCTCCCCGAAAGTATGGCTGAAAGCGTAGGTGATAGTGGAGGCCCCCGACGTAAAGCCGGGATCGAAGCCGACCTGGGCATAATAGCGCGTCTCCGGGGAATTCAGGCCGCCGGCCCAGGACACGGTAAGACTCGAATAAGAAACACCCGAAAAGCCCAGCGCCGAGGGCGGATCGGGCAGCGTAACGGCCGCGAGCGGCCCGGTCGGCGCGGTCTCCACGCCGGGACTGTTATAGGCCCTCACGCGGAAATAATACGTGGTATTGGCGGCGAGCCCGCCGAACGGGGCCGAGCTCCCCGTAGTGCCGTAGCTGTCGCTGGGGGTGAAAACCGCTTTAGAGGAGAGCTCGGCCAGATAATTCGTCCCCGCGGGATTAGCTCCGGGCGGCCAGGCGGCGACTACGCTCGAGATATAGATTTTAGCGGCTTCCAGGCTGGCCGGGGCCTCCGCCAGCGTATACACTAAAGCCGGACTTGAAACCGCCACCCCGCCTTCATTGTACGCGGCCGCGTAGGCCTGATACGAGGTGTTCGGGGTCAGCCCGGTCTGGAACCAGAAGCCGGTCCCGCCCGTGGAAGCTGCGGCGCTCACAGAAGAGCTGAACACGTACGGGACAATTCCTGTGCTGGAATAATAGACCGCGTAGCCTTCTTCATTCGCGGCATGGTCGGTCCAGAGCCACTGCACGGAAGCGGAGCCAAGCAGGCCGGTCTGCATTCCGTCCGGCGCCTGCGCCCGTCCGCGGGCATTGCCGCCCAGCGGCGCGGGCAGCCCGGCCCCCGTCCAGTGCGCGGCTTTCAGATCGCCGGTAGTCCCGTCGCGGTAGACAATATGGATATCCCCTGCGCCGTCCAAAGCTATTGAGCCGTTAGAGCCTTCATCTCCGGCCGAATCCACTGTGCCGGTGCTCCAGATAACTCCGTCGTAGCGGGCATATTTAAGTATTTTAAGCGCCTGGTCATAATATGAAATATGCGGCCGGCCGGCCCCGTCCAAAGCGATGGACGGCTGCGCGGCGTCTATCTCCGTCTCGATCTCGGTCTTCTGCCAGGAGCCGGCCCATTCGGCGTATTTCAGCGCGCCCGCGGGCGAAATGTAGGCGAGATGCGCGTTCGCCGAACTGTCGAGGACCAGGGAGATATTCCTGTCGCCGTCCCGGGCCGCGTCTACGGCGGAAACCGACCAGGACGCCCCCGTCTTCTTAGCGTACATCAGGCTGGCGGTGGTGGAATTGTTATACGCGATATGCGGGGAGCCGTCGGCGGCCAGGTCGAGCGAAGTTGAAGCGCTATCCGCGTTCCCGACGTCGGCGACGTCCCCGGCGCTCCAGGCGGAGCCGTCCCATTCGGCGTACCTGAGTTTCGCGGTAGAAAAGTCCGTATAGGAAATATGCGGGTTGCCCAAACCATCTACCTTGATGGAGGTATCGTACCCGGTCAGTCCGGGAGCATCCACGGTCTGCGTGCTCCAGTCTACCCCGTCCCACCGCGCATACCCCAGGTCATCGTACGGGCTGCCTTTAAGATAGGAGATTTGAGGCTCCCCGCCGCCGTCCAGCGCCAGGCTGGAATGCCCTTCGCTCTCGCCGTCGGAGGCGATAGTCGAAATATTCCACGCGCCGTTCCATTTCGCGTATTTCAAAGTCTTCGCGGTGAGGTCGCCGTAGCTGACCTGCAGGCTTCCGTCCCTGCCCGCCGCCAGCGAGGCCTGAACCCCGACATCGGCGGAGGCGCCGTCCACCGTCTCGAACGAGAACGGCGAGACAAAAGCGGCGAACGTGGCCGACATCACCGACCATTGGCTCTTCTCGTCGGCCGCCCACACCCTGAAATAGGCCGTCCGCCCGGAAGGCGGGCCGAAGATCGCGGTGGAAACGGTAAGGCCCTGCTCCACCGGCCCGGTGGTTATAATAACCTGCGCGGCGGCGGTGCTCCAGTCCACCGCCTCCGGCGCGGACGTGCTCCACTGCACGCGGAACTCGCTGCCCGGCGTCAGCGGGCCGAGATAGCCGTTATCGCCCGGCGCGGTCCAGAACAGCCTTATGCCGTCCGGGCTGCCTGACTGATAGGCGGCTGCGCCCGTAGAAATATCCGGCGGCGTTATATCGGGGGTTTCGGTGCTGACGGCCAAAGCGTAATTCGGAACGCCGTTCCAGTTCAAAGTTCCTGCCCTGAAATAATACAGTATATTAGAAACCATCCCGGTCAGGGCCAGGTCGGCCGTCTGTGAGTCGGCGGTAGCGGTGGAGAAGATCAGCCCCCCGAAATACGGGTCCGTGGAAGCTTCCAGCATATAGCCTTCGCAGGTCGCGCTGGAAGGCGAGACCGGCAGCGGCAGCCAGCTCACGGCCACGCTGGACATGAACACGCCGGCTATTTGCGCCCCCGTAACGGGATCGGACAGCGTCGAAGTCGGGGCGGCTACTGCGTAAGTAAGGACCTTGTTCCAGTTCAGCGAACCGGCGCGGAAATAGTAGGTGGTGTTCTGCAGCAGTCCCCCCACTGTAAGGGTGGAGACCTGGAGGCCGGAGGAGGAGGAAGAAAGAACTATACCGGTGAAAGCGGAAGCGGTGGAAGCTTCAAGCAGATAGCCCTGCGCCGCCACCGCCCCCCAGCTCGCTACGGCGGAGTTAGGCTGCACGGCCAGAACGACCGGGGCCGCCGGCGGCAGGGCGAGGGTTGAAGTGGCAAATACCACAACGGGATTATAATAGGTGGCCTGGTCCCAAAGCGCGCCCGCGCGCAGATAATAAGTGGTGTCCGGCGACAGGATAGAGACGGAAAGCGGAGAGGCCGACTGGGAAAGGGTAGAGGAGGACAGCGCGCCGGCGAAATCGGGCGCGACAGCGGCTTCCGCCGTATAGCCGGAGGCGCCGTTCGCGCCATAGGCCACGGCTATGCTGCTCTCATTAACCGCGTAAAGGTACGGCGCGGCCGGCCAGGGCCATTGCACCCGGTTGAGGGGGTCGTCGGCGAGCGCCTGAGCCGCCTTCTGGCCCGAGGGAAGAAGGATGTAAACGCTTGAGCCCTCCGCCAACGCGCTTGCGTTTATATTCGTGCCTATGCCGGCGCTGTTGAACGCTACCGCCGTAAAGGTGGAAACAAATTCCCCACCCAGGAAATTTATGGCCGTCGCGCCCGCCGTAAGGGAACTGAAGGTCAGGCCCGCAACGGAAAGCGCGGCCCCGGCCGACTGCGCGGCGATATTAAGCCCGTACCGCCCGCCGGTGATAGTGTTGGAGGAAAGTTCCAGCGCGCCCGAATTGCCGGCGTCGAGATAGATGCCCGCGCCCTGCGCCCCGCCGGTGAGCGTGCTTGAAGAGAGCTTCAGGTCCGCGCTGCCGTCCGCAAGCCTGAGGGCATGGCCCGCGGTATCGTTGGAAACAAAGACGCTTTCCTGAAGAACGATCCCGTCTGAGCCTGAAATATAGGCCGCGGTCGAGCCCTCTATATAGGACTTATACAGGGCGCCGGCCGAACCGCCCGTGATGTAGAGCCCGGCGTACCCGGCGGCCTTGCTGGTCATCGTGCTGAAAAGCACTTCGCTGTTCGAACCTGTCAGTTGAAGACCGTGGGCGGCCTGTACCGTAATACTCGAATAGGCCACCAGGCTGCGGCTCGAAACCGAGATGCCCGCGCCGCTGATCATCTCGCCCGAAATAATATTAACGCTTGAGATAGTCACGGAAGCCGACGAGGCCAGAATACCGTAAGCCACGGTATTGGTGGAGATAATATTTATCCCCTGCACGGTGACGCTGTCGTTGAGAAGCCGGAAAGCCGCGCCTGAACCCGCGGGCGGATTAATGGCCGGCGCCGAGCTCACGAAGGTCGGATCCGCCATTATCAATAACCGGTAGCCGTGATTAGCGAAGCCCCGCACGGTGATCTGCTCGGAATAGGTTTCAGTGTCCCGGATAACTATGCAGGTGGTGGTGCTCAGGTTAACGGGCACCGCGCTTACCGCCGCCTGGATGGACCTGTAATTGCCGGTTCCGTTCCTGGCCACGTTTAAACCCGCGCCGCAGTCGCCCGGCAGCGCGCCCCAATCGATATAGCCCGACGGGTCATTTTCATACAGGACCCCCGCCTTCGGTCCGGCCGGGAGGCTCATCGTAATGCGCGAGCCTGCTTCAAGCGGACCGGCGCTTACATTTACGCCGATGTTCGCGTTATTGAAAGCGACGGCTGTTAAAGTTAAAACAAATTGCCCTCCCAGGAAGTTTACGGCCGTCCCCCCTTCCGTGAGCGAGCTGAAAGTCAGGCTGGAAACCTTAAGCTCAGCGCCGGCCTTCTGCGCGGCGATATTAAGCCCGTAGAGCCCGCCGGTCACCGTGTTCGAGGAAAGCTCTATTCTGCCGGCATTGCCTGCGTCGAGATAAATGCCCGCGCCCTGCGCCCCGCCGGTGAACGTGTTAGAAGAGACCGTCGTGTTCAGGCTGCCGCCGGCCAGCCGGAGGGCCGCGCCCGCGGCGTCGGCGGCCACAAAGATATTTCCCCCGGCGATAGTACCGGTGGAACCTGAGATATAAGCCGCCGTAGAGCCCCGCACATAGCACCCGGCTGCGGTGTTGGCGTAATTGCCCGTGATCTCGAGGGCATACCCGCCGGCGCTGGTTATAGTGGAATATGAGAGCGTATTATTATCCGCGCCCGGAGCCAGCCTCGCGCCGCCGCCCGCGGAATTAGCGATGTAGGAGCGCGTCACGGTATTTGAATCGGACTCCGCTATATAAAGCGCGTATTTCCCCGCTGCACCGGCGGCAATAGTGCTGAAAGACACTTCGCTGCCCGCCCCGGTCAGCCGCAGCCCGTCGGCAGACTGCACGGTGACGCTGGAATAAGACACCGCGCTGCGGCTGGAAATTTGTATCCCGGCGCCGCTTATCCACCCGCCTGAGATCACGTTAACGCTTGAGATATTGACCGCCGCCGACGAGGCGAATACGCCGTAAGTCACTGTATTGGTGGAAATTATATTCAGCCCCTGCACGGTCACGCTGTCGTTCAGCAGCAGGAAAGCGGCGGCCGCCCCTTCCGGCGGATTCACTACCGGCGCCGAGCTAACAAAGGCGGGATCGGCCATTATCTTCAGCCGGTAGCCGTTGCCTGCGATGCCCCGCACACTTACCTGCTCGGAATAGGTCTCGGTGTCGCGGATGATAACGCAGGTATTGGCGCTCAGGCTGGCAGGGACCGCGTTGACCGCTTCCTGAATGGACAGAAAGTTGCCGGTCCCGTCCTTGGTCACGTTTAACCCCGAGCCGCAGCCGGCGGGCAGCGGGTCCCAATGGACATAGCCCGACGGGTCATTTTCATAAAAGGCCCCGACCTTCGCCCCGACCGCCCGGCTCATGGTGATGCTCGACCCGGCGCCGAGCGAAACGGCGTTCACGTTCACGGAAATGTCCCGGCTGTTTAACGCCAGCGCGGTGAAGGTAGAAACGAACTGCCCCCCCAGGAAGTTAATGGCCGTAGCGCCCGCCGTAAGGGAGCGGAAGGTAAGACTGGAAATGGAAAGCTCCGTCCCGGGATCCTGCGCGGCGATATTAAGCCCGTATTGCCCGCCGGTGATGGTATTGGAAGAAAGGTTTATAACGCCGGAATTGTGGGTGTCAAGATAGATGCCCGCGCCCTGCGCTCCGCCGGTGAACGCGCTTGAGGAGAGCGCCAGGTTCACGCCGCCCGCGAACCGGAGGGCGGAGCCCGCGGAGCTTACCGCCGCAAAAACGCTACCTCCGATAACCGTGCCGGTGGAGCCGCTGATGTCCGCAGCGGAGGCGCCCTGCATATACGACCCCGCCACGGTGTTGGAGGAACCGCTTATGCCGAGGGCGGCATAACCGCCGGCGCTGCCGGTGATAGTGGAATAGGAGATAGTATTGTGCTCCGCGCTATAAGCCAGGTACGCGCCGCCGCCAGCGGAATTAGTTATGAGTGAGCGCGTAATGGTGTTAAAACCGGCGTCCGCGAGATAAAGCGCGTATTTGCCCGCACCGCCGCCGGCGATGGCGCTGAAAGACACTGCGCTGTTTAAGCCGGAAAGCCGCAGGCCGTCGGCGGCCTGCACGGTAATAGTGGAATAGGACACTACGCTGTAGCTTGAAAGCTGTATGCCCGCGCCGCTTATCCACCCGCCTGAAATCACATTAACGCTGGAAACGGTCACGGAAGCCGAGGAGGCCGCTATGCCGTAGGCCACCGCGTTCTCGGGTATGATATTTATTCCCTGCACGGTCACGCTGGCGTTCTTTATCAGGAAAGCGGCGGCCGACGCGACCGGCGGGCTTACGCTCGGAGCGGTTATAAGCGCCGGGTCCGCCATTATCTTGAGCCTGTGATTGTTATTTGTGAACCCCTGCACCAGCACCTGCTCGGCATAGTTCGCCGCATCCATAATAACTACGCAGGTCTCTAAAGTCAGATTGTGATCTAAGGCATTAAGCGCGGATTGGATGCTCTGGAACTTGGACGCGGACTGGTTCACGTCGCACTGCATCGCGCAGTAAGCGCCGATGCCGCAGACCGCGCCCGGGGGATTTGCGCGCGACGCCTGCGCCGTATTACCGTAAGAGCCCAGGTTCACCCGCAGCCCGTTCGGGAGCGGCTCGTCCGCGTAGGGCTCGCCCGGGTCGCCGCTGTTCAACGTCGGGGAAGTTTCGGCGTCGTCGACCCAGACCCCGCCCAGCCAGCGCCCTTCGGCGGCTAGCGGGTGGAAGTCCTCGCCGCCCGCTGTAGCCGCATACCATTCGGGGTCGGCCTGTATGGAATTAATGTCCTGCCCCGAGGCCCCGCTGAAAGCGGCCAGGCTGGCATACGGGCCGCCGTTAAAGCTCCACCCAAGACTTGATTCGACTCCGTACCAATCATTATAATCTGAGCTTAAACTGCCCGGTCCCCCATCCGAAGTAAGCCAAGAGCCTGCGGTGGCCGAAGCCAGGAAAATATTGTTTTTGATGATAAGCCCGGAATTCGTTAATTCAAAAAGGGTAAAAGCCGCGGTGTTCGTAGAGGCCACATCGTTAAACTTAAAAGAAACCTGCGCCGAATCGGTAAAAGAAGCCGCCACAAAGTCCCCGCTGGTGACCATGCCGGGATTATTTATGCGGTTATGATCAAAATTCAACCCTGTCACCGCTTGCCCGTAAAGCCCGTAAACTTTACGCCCCGCAGCGTTGCCCGGGCTGCGGTAATAAATGTTGTTGTTGTAAATTGTGGCGCCGGAAGCGAGCCCGTTCAGATAGATCCCGTAGGTGTCGTAGGAGGCGGAAATAGCCGGGATAATAGTGTTGGAGGCTACAATAATACTTGTCCCGGCCGCCTGCGCGGCTATCTTCAGGCCGTAGGGCGCGCCGTTTACAGTATTGGAGGAAATATTTATAGCGCCGGAACTATTAGCCGCCAGCGATATGCCCGCGTCGCTGATCTTGCCGCCTGAAAGCACCGTGACGCCTGAGATATTCACCGAAGCCGAGGAGACCAGAATTCCATAAGGCGCCGTATTCGAGGGGATGATATTTATCCCCTGCACGGTCACGCTGTCGTTCTTTATCAGGAACGCGGCGGAGGAAGCGCCGGGCGGATCTACGACCGGCGCGGAACCCGTCGCGGGATCAGCCATTATTTTCAGCCGGTAGCCGTTATTTGTGAAGCCCTGCACTGTAACTTGCTCCGGATAGTTCCCGGAATCCCGGATAACTACGCAGGTATTGGCGCTTAAGGCAGCCGGCAGGGCGCTGAGCGCCGCCTGAATAGAGGTATAGTTGGCGGTGCCGTCCTTCTTAACGAGGAACCCCGTGCCGCAGTCCGCCGGCATCCCGCTGAAGATCCAATTGGCGTTATTATTCCCCGAATTGTAGGAATTCGCGGCGACCACATTATTCAGGAGGGCGTCGGAATCCTTTATATCCGCGAAACTGACGGCTTGCGGGCCGTTCGGTGAACTGATACTCCACTTAACGGCGTCCGCCGACGACCGCAATTTAACAAGATTTCCCGGCACACCTACGATCGAGAACACATTCGCCACCGATTGGGCTGAGCCCGCCTCAAAAATTATTGTTTTCCCCGCGGCCTCGGAAACGAGCGAATAGAAAGCGGTATTCCCGGTAATAGTTGACGAGTCCGCGCTGTTCTCGAAAGCGACCGTTGAGGTTCCCGCGTTAAACACGCCCGAATTCGCCCAATTCCCCAAAACATTTATTTTTGAACTGCCGCCGTTCAGCGTTCCGCCCGCGTTATTCGTTACGCTTGAGAATCTGATCTCGGCGTTATTGTTGAGCGTGACCGTGGCGAAGTTATTGGTAAGATCGGCAAAAGCGCGCCCTGCCGGCAAAAGCAAAAGCGCCATTGCCGGCCAGACCGCCGATATAATTTTCTTCGCTCTTATCGCCATACTTTCACAACCGCCGCCGCGAACTCTTCCCTGTAATTCCCGTCAAGAAAACTCAATTACTAAGACTTCAAGCAACGTCCCCTCCTCCCTCTCCCGATTGGCGACTGGTCACTGGAATCTGGTGACCCTCCCCAAGTCACGGGCCTCCACGCACACAGCGGATGTAGTAGCTGCCAGCCTTACTGGTGGCGCCCACAAGGCCATCGTTGAAGGCCACTGTCCATGCATAGGCAGTATTGGGGACATAAGTGGTGGCTGCCCAGTAAGCCTCTGCCGCCGTGTTCGGGAAATATGTCCCGTTTATTTTAGCTGTGGAGGCTGCGCCATAATCCGTTATACTCATAAGCTCCCTTATGTTCGGCATACGCCAATCCGTGAAACCCGCAAAAGTCAGGTTTTGGCAGAAATTCCCGGCTACTTCCCAGAGAGCCGTGCCTCCGCTGTTACAACCCGCGCCGCTGCCGTCTTTAGCCCACATAAATCCTGTTCTGATGTCGGTCGTGGTGCCGTCGCCGTTATCCGTGTAACCCGGCTGGGCGGAGGAGGCGTAGGAGGCGTCGTCACTGGTGGCATAACCGGTAATCTGCCCGGTGTCCGGAATATTATTGCCGGTAAAAGTGCCCGTCTTGCCGAAGATAGCGACACCGCTTTTGATATCCGCCGCTATTAAATTCGCGTCCGCGGCGGCGGCTGTCTTGCCGCCGGAATAGAGACCATCGGTGATCGTAAAGGTTATTAAGCCGTTGCCGCCCGTTACATTGGCGCCTGCCGGCACATTTCCGGTTATTGTGCTTCCGTTGACCACGCCGGTTTTACCGCTTAACATATCCCCGGCTGCCGCGGTGGCGCCGGTCGTGAAAGTGCCCGCCGTACCTAAGATGGTGATCCCCGATTTTATATTACCCGCCGCCAGGAGAGCATCGTTGGCGGTGCCTGTTTTGCTGCCGGAGTAGAGGCCATCGGTTATGGTAAAGGTTTTCAAACCGTTACCTCCTGACACATTGGCCCCCGCCGGCACACTCCCGGTCCTGCCCGCTCCGCCGGCATAGAATGTCCTCCCGGATAAGACATCAGCCGCGACGGCGGTAGCGTCGGCGGCGTTGTTGTCGTCAACATCAATAGCGTCGGTTATTCCGTCGCCGTCAAAATCGCTGTCGAAGAGGTTCCAAACCGTTCCATTCGACACATAGGGCTTTCCTATTGTTGTATCAAAGATAAAGGCGCCTTTATTCGCGGCGGCCGCTGTTGGTTTTGCCGCGGTAGTATAGTTTCCGACCCTTACCGCGCCGTTCACGTCCAGCGCGGCGGCCGGCGCCGTTGTCCCGATGCCGACCCTGCCGTTAATGACGACGAGCGTGGAGCCGCCCACCGAAAAACCGGAACCGGCGACCGTAGCCGTTCCGCCGATCACGGTATTCCCATCGGAATCAGCGCTGAAAACGGCGACGGCGTCTTTGTCCTGAATAATAAATTTAGTCGACCCGTTATTTGAATTCAGCTTGATCTCCGCGTCTTCCGAAAACGCGTAATTAGAAATGCCCAGAAGCAGGCACATTCCCAAAAATGTTTCTATCAGCATTGGTTTCTTCATAACACTATCTCTTTAATTCCTTCCTCTGCTCATGGGCCGGCGCGGACGCAGCGGACGCGGCCGGCGCCGCCTTTACTGAAGAAGCTCACATAGCCATTACTGAAGAGCACGAACCACACGCTGGCGGTATTGGGCGTATAAGTGGTGGATGATAAGTAATAATCTCCCTGCGTGTTGGGGAAATACGTCGCGTTTATTTTAGCTGAAGCCGCTGTGCCATAATCCACAATGCTCTCAAGCTCTCTAATATTCGGCAGCCGCCAATCGTTGTAAACATAACTCAAAGTCTCGCAGGCTGCTATTGCATTCGTCCAGGTATAAGTCGAGTTTACGACTGTAGCCTCAGGATCTTTCAACCATATGAGCCCCGTCCTGTTATCGGTTATGGTCCCGTTTCCATTGTCCGTGTAGCTTGGTTGGCTAAGCGCCGGCGCATAATCGGCGTCATCGTCAAATATGGAGGCATAACTGACGGACTGCTCCGTGTCAGGCAGATAATGGCCCGTCGCTGTATAAGTGCCCGCCGCGCCGAAGATGGTAGTGCCGCTTTTAATGTTCCCTACCGCCAGATTAGCGTCCACAGCCGTAGCTGTCTTGCTGCCGGAATAGAGCCCGTTGGGGATCGTAAAAGTCGTTAAGCCGTTGCCGCCCGACACATTGGCGCCGGCCGGCACGTTCCCGGTGATCAGGCTTCCGCTTACCCCCGCCGTTTTACCGCTTAGGATATCCCCCGCCGCCGCCGTGGCGCCGGCAGTGAATATGCCCGCCGCACCGAAGATGGTAACACCGCTTTTAATGTTCTCAGCCGCCAGATTAGCGTCCACGGCGGTGGCTGTCTTGCTGCCGGAATAAAGACCGTCGGGGATCGTAAAGGTAATTAAGCCGTTGCCGCCTGTTACATTGGCGCCCGTCGGCACATTCCCGGTTTTGGCCGCCCCGCCCGCATAAAATGTTTTGCCGGCTAACGCGTCAGCCGCAACGGCGGTGGCGTCTGCGGCGTTATTGTCGTTAACATCTATCGCGTCGGTTATCCCGTCGCTGTCGAAATCGGTATCCAGGGGTTTCCAAACCGTTCCGTTCGACACATACGGCTTCCCTGCGGTCGTATCAAAAATAAAAGCGCCTTTATTCGCGGCTGTCGCCAAAGGTCTTGCCGCGGCTGTATAGTTGCCTACTCTTACCGCGCCGTTTACGTCCAGCGCGACGGCCGGCGCCGTTGTCCCTATTCCGACTTTGCCGTCTTTTACCGCCAGCAGAGAGCCGCCTACGGAAAATTCCGAACCGGCCACCGCGGCGGTCCCGGCAATTACGGCGTTCCCGGTTGAATCTACGCCGAAAACAGTGCCGGCGTCTTTATCCTGAACTATCAATTTTGTTGAGCCGTCGTTCGAATTCAGTTTCACCTCTTCAATTTCACTATCAAGAGCTTTCCAGACCAAGCCGTTTGACACATAGGGCTTTCCAATATCCGTGTCAAAAATAAAAGCGCCTTTATTCGAGGAGGTCGCCAAAGGCCTTGCCGCGGTCGTATAGTTCCCTACCCTTACGGCGCCGTTAACTTCCAGCAGAGAGGCCGGAGCTGTAACCCCGATGCCGACTTTGCCGCCGGCAACAACAAGCGTTGAGCCGCCTACCGAAAATTGTGAACCGGCGACCGTGACAGTTCCGCTAAATCTGCTGTTTCCGTCCGAATCAAAACTGGCGGCGATTTTCCGGTCCTTATCAAGGATGAGGAATTTATCAGACCCGTCGTTTGAAACCATCTTTATTTCCGCGTCCGCCGAAAATGAGTGACTCACAGCGCCTGAAACCAGGCACAGCCCCAAAAGACCCTTAACCGCCATCGTTTTCTTCATATTCTCCACAAAAAGGTGCCAGGCACCTTTTCACTCTCCTCGCCGCCGCTAACTCTTCCCTGCAATTCCCGTCAAGAAAACTTAATTACTAAGACTTTAAGCAACGTCCCCTAATCCCTTAATAGACGGCGCAGGTCTACACCTTGCCAGCTGAACGGCCCGTAGCGATTTTCCCAAAGAACGGCCGCGCTGGTATTGATCTCAAGCTCACGGACGGTTTTTGCATCCTGCCGGAGGAAGCTCTCGCCTTCCCCTTCCTTAACACATTTCTCTATCACCTTATCCGGTTTCAGACAGGCCGCCGAACGATTACTATCGCTTAAAGATACGTTACGGCAGGCAAGATAGGCGATATAGTTGCCGAAAGAAACATGCTGGAACAGGCACGCCTGCAATAAACTCTCCTGCACCCCCGCCTCACCGCTCCCGCTTATAAGCGGCCCGGGGGAAACATCCGCCATTTCTTTAAGAGAAGCCGCGCGCACACCGCCGGCCTTTTGACTGCCGGGCAGAGGATCTGCCTTTACGCCCTCCTGCACGATAAAATGCATGCTAAAAGTCAGGTCCTTGAACATAGGGTCGCTTAAAAGGCTAAACAACTCGCTCTCCGCCTTGGCCGTTAACGGGGAAAGAACGTCAACGTAAAGATCAAGCTGACGCGGCTTGACCACGCGGTCAAGGCGCACGGTAGGCATATAGGTATCCGGGCCCGGCTTTATAACATAGCCGTCGGCCGATTTACCGTAATAAGAATTGAGCAGCTCAGAAAAACTATTTTCTTTTTCCACTTCTTTATCTAAAACATACAGCGGAAGCGCCCTCGCCCCATGCAGGGCGAGCAGGGCTTTCCCTTCCGGCGAGGAGGCTTCCACCTGCTTGACTACGGCAGCCGGATGCTTCAGCTTAAGCGCGTCCAGAAGCGTCGGAGCGCATTCGCCGCAGCCGCTTTCTTTCACTACCTGAATATTGAATTTGACGGGCGGCGGCGCGTTGCCGCAATCCCCGCTTCCACCGGCCACCGGCTCATCCGGCAGCAAGAGCGCTTTCCGGCAGGCCTCCGGTTCCTCCTGCCCGCGCGTTTTCATGGCGTTACAGAGCGCCAGCGTGAAGGATTTTACCCCTCTGCCCCCTCTGTATTCCTTGCCTTCAATATAAATGGTCGGCGAAGAATTCGCTTTGCGCGCTTTAGCTGCCTTTATGCTTTCCGAAAACATTTTTTTCCCCTCCTCAGAGGAGGAACAAGCCTCCAATTTTTGCGAGTCCAATCCGGCTTTTACCGCCGCCGGTTTCCAGTCGGCTTTAATATCGGTGTTGTACGCAAGCACATAATCCAGCCACTTGCCGGGATAAAGTTTGCGGGCGCAAAGCTGGCGGATATTTTCTTCCGCCTCTCCGGGCCCGTGCATAGACTGGAACCCGGCGGGCTTGCCGTCGGCGCCCGGGGTTTCCTCGGCAATATAGGCGAGGCTCAGATCCACGCTATCGCCCAGCGCCTTCAACGCCGGGAACAGCCCGTTCTCCGCCTGCACCCCGTAGGGGCACTGGCTCATCACATAAAGTTCAACCAGAGCTTTCTTATTATCCGCCGGCTGCGCCGCCGCCGAAACCGCCGCAAGCAAGCAGACCGCCGTCAATGTTTTTATCTTTTTCATTTAAATTCTCCAAATCGCCGCTTTCTGTTAACAATTAATGCACGGAGGACAGAACCCGCCCTGACATCCTCCACCACCACCATTACAAACGACGCCCTCATTGATATTCACCGTTGCACACACACCGCTTACACATTGATCTTGCTTGCAACAAACGTTTACGTAATTTCCAGTCCCACAATTAGATTTGAGATAACATGTGCCAGCCGATACTCCGTCAGCACGATTTACGCAAACACCTGCGCCTGTGCAAGCACCGGTCTTGCAAGCACTGGCACAGGAGGACGAACTGCCGCAGGTAGCGGAGCAGCCGCTGCCGGCCGAGCAGGTGCCGGGGTATATGCCCTGGTGTGTCGTGTCGACACAGCAGGCGGCCGTGCTGCAACCTGACAAACCTGAGCAGGCGTTGGTGGCACAGCCCGTGCGAACCGCGGTTGCACTTGCGCACTGCGTAAGACAATTCGTGCTATTATTGCATGTACCGCCGGAGCAGGACGTGGTGTAATTGCCGGAGCAAGCGCAGGCGGAACCCTGCGCGCAACCAGCGCAGCTTCCTGAAGTGCAAGCGCCGCTATATGAACAAGGGTGGGTTGCATCAGAACACGCGCTCTGCGTGCCGGTCGGGCAGGCGGAACCCTGGGCGCAGCCCGCACAGCTTCCTGAAGTACAAGCGCCGCTATATGAACAAGGGTGGGTTGCATCAGAACACGCACTCTGCGTACCGGTCGGGCAGACAGAACCCTGAGCGCAGCCCGCGCAGCTTCCTGAAGTACAAGCGCCGCTATATGAACAGGGGTGGGTTGCATCAGAACACGCGCTCTGCGTACCGGTCGGGCAGACAGAACCCTGGGCGCAGCCCGCACAGTTTCCGGAAGTACAAACGCCGCTATATGAACAGGGGTGGGTTGCATCAGAACACGCGCTCTGCGTGCCGGTCAGGCAGGCGGAACCCTGGGCGCAACCAGCGCAATTCCCAGAAGTGCAAGCGCCGCTGTATGAACATGGGTGGGTTGTATTGTAACACGCGCTTTGCGTGCCGGTCGGGCACACGACCGGGCCCGAGCAGCTCCCTCCGCTGCAGGCAGTGTACTTTGTTGTCGCGTTCTGGCAGAGGCTGGTGCAGGCTGTACCGCACGAGGCTGTGCAGCCGGGACAGGCCGCACCCGAGCAGGCGGCTTGCTGACAAGGCGTGACGCCGCTGCAGCAACCGGTGCCGGTGTTGCAATTTTGGGCCAAGCTGCCGAAACCGCAGCCGGAGGCGCCCTTGGCAATATTCGTATAAACATTATTGCTGTAGCAAATATTGCCGGCACAGCAGCTGCTTGCCGCGCCTATCCCGTCAACCGCGCTGCGCAATTGGGTGAAAATAGAGGCGCTGACGACTGTGGAACCGGCTGTGATGGCGCCCCAGCCCGGGGCCGCCGGGACCACGCCGGAACACCAGCCGTTGAATGCCGCATTTATATCGTCCAGTTTGTCACGCAGGTTATCGATCTGGACCTTACGGATAAGCGTGGTTCCGGCTATGATAGTGGCGTCGTCGCCATTCTCGGTCCAGGCTGCCGCGGAAAAGCCATAATCCGCGCGTTTGGCGTTAACCCCCGTGCGCAGTTCGTCAATGTGGATCTTACGAATGTTGACGCTGGTGCCGGGGACATCCGTCCAGCCGTAAAGCATCCCGGGCGCGGAGATCAAAGCGCACAGAAATGCGCCCTTGATGGACCCACTGAAATATTTACGGCATTGATTAGATAAATTTTTCATATTAATACTGCTTCCATATTTAAGGCGCAAAGACCGCGTAATAACCGGCCGGGGCCGTAGCTGTGTAGCCTACTCTCAACTCCCCGGTATTCGTTCCGTTCGCTTTTATCCCGAGATTCCCGGCTACTTCCAGCTTGTAGCCCGGAGCTGTCGTCCCAATCCCAACATTGCCGGAGCTGTTCCAGATGCCTGTCCCGGGCATAGTCACATTGCCGGTGAATGCAGGCGAAGCCAGATTGGCCTTCGCGGCAAACTGTGTCTGGATAGCGCTGGTTACTCCGTTAATAAAATTTAATTCCGCCGCTGTTGCGATAATTGCCGTGCCTCCAATTGAGAGTGTGGTCATATTCGCGGTGCCGGCAACATCAAGCCGGGCAGCAGGGCCCGTTGTCCCGATACCCACATTGCCGCTCTTAATCACGAAGGTGGAACCACCCACCGAGAACTCCGAACCGGTAATCGTGGCGGTCCCGAGAGTTACCATGTTCCCGGCGGAATCGAAACTGATGACAGTCTTCACTGTCTTATCCTGAATGACAAGTTTCGTCGCTCCGTCAATTGAGTTCAGTTTAATTTCCGCGTCCTCCGCGAACGCGGTAGTTAAAGCGCCCAAGATCAGGCACAGCCCCAAAAAACTTTTACTTGGCTTAATATTTTTCATATTCTCTCTCTAAAAAAGACGCCAGGAACCTATTAAAATCACCACGACCTGCTCAAACGTTCCACGGCATTCAAAAACAAAGCCTTACTCCAGAGTTCCAAGCCCTTTTGCTCCGCTGACGGCACGAACCGGGCCACATCCCGTTGCGTTGCGCCCCAATCTATACCGCTGATCTTGCGCCGCAATTCTTCAACTATCCAGGCTGAGTCGAGGCTGACCCGGCGTCCTTCCCATGGGCCGGTCTGGCGGAGGGCATTGCCCAGCAGTTTAAGATTGGGCGCCGCGCCGCGCTCGGCATACCACAGGAGATCGTACCAATCGCGCCCTTTAACATAGGAGCGGCAGAGAAGCGCGTGCAGTTTGCCGGAAAATCCCGATGACAGATCCTGTACTGTGACGGCGGCAGGCCCCGGGAAGCCAAGGAACCGCGACTCGAACCCGCTGCCAAGCGGGGGATTTGTATCTATCTCCAGCTTAATGGCGATTTTCCGCATACTCTGGCGGGAAAACGGGATCGCCGCCAGAAGCACTTTTCCTATCGAGTCCGTTTTAAGGAACGCCGATTTTACCGCACCTGTCGTATTTTTCCGGTCCTTGATCTCCAGCTCTATGCCGAACGCGCGGCACTCGGCAAGGACTGTGGGGAAATAAGCCTCCCAGGAAAAGCTATCCGACGGAGCTTTCAGAACGAAATCCAGATCTTCCGAAAATCTTCTCATACCGAACATGATCCGCAGGCAGGTGCCCCCATGAAACGCGGCGCCGGTAAAGAACCCCGTCCGTGCCAGGCCGAACAAGATCAATTGCTGCACAATTTCAACCAAAGCCACTTCCTGCTCTGCGGGGGTGGAAGGGCGATAGTCCTTAAGCTTTTGTTCGATGATGTTCATCGGGGTTTCCCTTTTTTATTACGGCCGGTCTTAGGCGGGCGGGCGAGTGAAAGCCGCAAGCCTTCAATGAAAGCTCGCACCCGGCGATGGCGGAACGTTGCCAGCGTCGCCTCAAGCTCTTCCGGCCGGAGCTTCGCAGCCAATTCGTCCCGGTCAATGCGCATCGATTCTTCCAAAAACCGCCGGCCATCATTTTTCCAGCTGACTTCCCGGCGCGTATAGACAAGATCGGCGATCGCCCTTGCCGGCGAAGCTACAAGCCCCGTTACGGTTTGACTTCCGATTTCAAAGGTGACTATCCGCACGCCGGCCATTAATACGTTAACGGGCACGGTCGTAAATGTAAAATGGCCAAGCGCCGTATCAAACACGCGGGACCGCCGGCTCGTAGCGGCGGCGGCGTTCTGCACAACATCGGGGATCAACCCGTGAAAGCGAAGAGCACTTTCAAAGCTCAGATAACTTGGCCCATAGAGCATGGGTGCCAGCACCGCGGGCTCCAGCGCCGCTTGCCGGAAGGGTACGGCCAGTACATAAAGCCCGCGCCTCAGTATCGCGATCTCGCCGGCCAGTGCGGCCCTATAGACAAGATTGCGGCGCGCGGCGGGTGTTTCGCCCGGGAAACGGGTGACAACCACCGCCTCGTCAAAAAGGCCGCCGAGTGGTTTCAACTGCCAGATAGCTTCTGTTAGTGTCTGCATAATATCTGCTAGTTAATCTCGTTTATTAAGATTATCTTACAACATATTAAAACCCAGTAAAAAGGTGCCAGGAACCTTTTCACTCTCCAAGACTTTAAGCAACGTCCCCTCCCCTGATCTTCTCCCTCTGTACTCCTCCCTCTCTGTGTCTCTGTGGTGAACTCCCTTCTTATTTAATTATCGCGAACTTTTTTATTATCTTTTTGTACTCGCCGGTCGCTTCGAATTTGACGCGGACGGCGTAGATGTATACGCCCGGGGCCACCTTGGACGGGATGTTCCACTCAGCTTCCCAGGTACCTGCCCCTGTGCCGAAATCGGCGTCATTCAATTCCTTTATGGTCCTGCCGGTAATATCGAACACCGTCACCTGCTTAACCAGCGCCAGTTGGTCGCTTTCAATATGGAAAATAACGGTCTTACCGGCCGGGTTAGGATAGGCGTAAATCTTATCCTTTTTAAGCAGCTCGCCGAGCGGGCTTATTATAAGCGCCTGGCCGGCCTTCAGGGTGACCGCAAGCTCTTTGGTCCCGCCGTTAGCGTCGGGTACTTTAAGGGTATACTTACCCGGCAGCAAATTCTTTACAAGGAACTTCCCCGTAGCGTCCACCGGCGCCGTAGCTATAAGCCGGTTCCGCTGGTAAAGCTCCACATAAGCCGCGCCCGCAGCCGAAGCTTTCGCTCCCCGGCTTGCGGCCTGAGACTTATAGCTTGAAACATTATAGCCGGTCAGCTGCCCGCCTATGCTCCCCAGCTCATAGTTTATAGCCAGCGTAAAATCGACGTCTTTAGAGCCCAGCGTTACGCCGTCCGTGCCCACGGAGCTTATAATATCTTCCGCCGACCAGGTGGCCTGCACTTTGTAGCCGCTCAGGGGCAGGTGGCTGAGCACATAGGTGCCGCTGGTGTCGTCCAGAGTGAAGACCGAGCCCTGCAGCGCGCCCGCCGTGTCGAACGCCTCCACCAGCACGCCGGTTATACCCTCGCTGGAGACCTTCATAACATGGCCGCTTATCACTTCGGGGTAGGGCGTGGCCTGCACGGTGGCGCCGTTCGAAAGCCCCGACCAGTTGCCGGCGTCGTCCCTGGTCCAGGCGCGCAGATAATAGAGCTGGCCGGGCAGCAGCGAGGTGAGCTCTTTGAAGCGCGCGGACCCGGCGGCGACCAGGGTAAAATCCTCGGCCGTCTGCGCGTCGGCCGTGCTGAAGACCAGGGCGGCTATCGTGGAATGCTGCACCCGGTACTGGCCGTAAAGTATTATCCCGGCCGGGCCGTCGTCGCCGGGGGCGGTCCAGGCGAGGTTTATATTGCCCGGCGCGCTGCCGCTGGAAGCGGTGAAGTCGGCTATCGCCGCCGGCGGGGTATCGTCCAGGAAGGCAAAACTGGAGCCGTAAACGCCGAACTGCGAAACATTGGCTGGGTAGGAATTATCGGCGGCATAAAGCGTGAAGAAATAGCCGATCTGGCTTTCGAGCGAGGCTTTTAACAGCTCACCGGGCGTGTAAGACCAGCCGGCCGCCGCCGTTACCGCCGCGCTCGAACCGGCCACGGTCCAGGTGTCGGCGTTGAAGTCCCACCATTTCTCGTCCGAGAGCCGCTTTAACCGTAGGGCCAGGCCGGACAGCCCCGAGGCGTCCGAGGCCAGGCCGGAGAACTCGTGCAGGGAATCGATCGTGCCGCCGTCCGCCGGCAGCAGCGAAGTCAGCACCGGCTTCAGGGAGTCGAAGGTAAACTCGCTGGTGGAATAGACTAGGGAATAATTCCCCGCCACATCGCTTGAGCGCGCCACCACCTGGTACTTTAAATCCTCTAGCCACGGTATGCCGGGCGCGAAGCTCCAGGAGGCGCCGCCCGAGACGGGCCACCACATCGGCGAGGGCGCAAGGAAGGCAGCGCCGTTCCAATAGCGCTCCACCGAGAGGTCTTTAAAGCTCAACTCGGTGCCCTTTAAGGTATGCGACCGCGCGTCCGAAGTGTTGCCGGTTATCACGCCCGCTACAGCTTGATAAGGCCAGGCGGGCTGGGTTATGGCCGCCTCGGGCCCGCTTACATACTTAAGTATCTTGAAAACATCCAGGCCCGAAACGGTGACCGTATTGCCGGCCAGGTCCCAGACCCGCACGGAGACATAGTTAGTGGCGTCGTTGGCCAGCGCCGCGAAATCTACCCCCCAGTTCGCCGTGTAGGAAGAGGTCCCCTGCGCGAGCGCGCTTATCGGCCTCCAGCCCAGCGTTGCCGCGCTGCCCGAGGCCGGGGTGGTGCTGGCGCTGTATTCTATCGCGGCAAGGCCCGACAGCGCGTCGTGGAAGTCCACGTCGTAGACCGCGCCCGCGTCGTCCATGCGCCAGGCGGTTTCGCCCGCCTGGTTATCGGTGATGACCGGCATGGTAGTATCTTTTAGAATGTAGAACGCGTCCACCGTGGAACTTGAGTTGGAGTTGCCGTCAAAGACGCGCACTGAAATATAATTGGTCCCGGGCTGGAGCAGCGCCCAATACTCGGGTGTCAGCGACCAGCCGGCGGGATAAAAACTGTCGTTGATATCGGTCGCCATGTCGGACCAATCGAAGCTGAACGGGCCGGCGCCGCCGCTTTTGGTGGAAGCTTTTATCTGGAACCTGTCCAGGTAAGCCCCGCCGGTATCCATGAAGCCGATATTATACGCGCCGTTGTTGGCTCTGCGCCAGGTTTTGTCCCCGGTCTGGTTGTTGGTCATGGTCGGCGGGGTGAAGTCCAGCGTGGGATCGGAGCGCGTGATAACCGGGCCCAACTCGGTCCAGGCGGTATAAACGCCGGCCCTGTTCACGGCGCGCGTTCTCGCGTAGAAAGTGTATTTATCCATCAGCCCGGTAAACACCGCCGAAGAGACTGTCACCGACTGCGTATAGGCCAACAGGGTATGCGCGGCGTCGCTGGAAAGCTCCGCCGTGTAGACGGTGCCGGCCGGATTATCGTTCAGCAGCCAGTTCACCTGCATGGAGGAGATCCGCACATTGCTGAACGCCGCGGCGCCCGGCTGCGCCGAGTAAGTGTAGGTAGAAAGCGCCGGCGAATAGCCGGTGAGCACGCCGGCGAAGTTCCTGGCGGCGGCGGTAAAGGTGTGATAGGTATTGGGTTTCAGCCCGCCTATCTCAAGGCGCCCTGCCGACTGCCAGGGCGTTGAAGAGAACGAAGCTCCGGCAACGGACACCGTATATTCGGTGCCGGTTATAAGCGAAAGCAGCATCTCCTGTTTCGAGAAGCTCCCGTCGTAGCCGCCCAGCGCCAGCAGGCGGCCGCCGCGCTCGAGCAGGGCGTGGGATTGTACGGCCTGCGGCAGGGAGGGCTGGGTTTCCCAGGGGCCCAGAGTGCCGTCGGAGTTCACCGTCGCGCGCAGCGCCGCCGAGCGCGCCGCGGAGCCGTTATTGCCGCCGGACACGAACAGCGCGCGGGGCGTTGCCGCCATGCCGTGGGCCACCAGGGGCGCGGGCAGGGGCGTAACCGGCAGCCAGGCCGACAGCGAGCCGTCGCCATTAATTTCGGCGGTCCAGGTCTCGGCGCGGGCCGAGCTCGCGCTATCGTTGCCGCCGGTTACATAGAGCCGCGCGGCCGAGGTCGAAAGCGAAAGCGCGGCCGCGTGCGAGTAGCGGGCCTCCGGCAGCGGCGTAGCGGCGGTCCAGCCGCCCAGCGTACCGTCGTCTTTAACCAGGGTCTGCCAGACCTCGGCCCTTGCGCCGGCGCCGTAGCCGCCCAGCACATAGAGCCTGTTATTGTACATGGCCGAGGCATGTGCGTAAACCGCCTGCGGCAGTGAAGTTTCGGCTATCCACGCGCCCGCCGCGCCGCGCGAACTTATCGGGGCGCTCCAGACATCGGCCTTTGACGCGGTTCCGTCGTAGCCGCCTATAACATAGGCCCTTCCTTTAAGCGCGGCCGAGGTATGCCCGTAGCGCACGGCGGGCAGCGGCTGGCCCTCAGTCCAGACACCTACCTGGCCGTTTACCGAAAGCGGGGCCGACCAGACGTCGGATTGATATATAAAACCATTGCCGCCGCCGGATATTATCAGTGTATCGCCGGCGACGGCCGCGGCGTGGCCGTGGCGCGCCACCGGCAGGGTGCCCGCGCCGGTCCAGGCACCGGCAGCAAGGCCGCCTGAGTTGCGGGCCGTGTCCCAGTACAGCCCGGCATTATTGGGGCCAAGCGTGAAAGCTTCCAGCCAGGTCGGCGCGGAGGCAAGGCCGAGCCTTAAGCCCTGTACATACCCGCTGTGCCGGGTGTCAGCCGACAGCGCGCGCAGCCGCAGGTAATAGGTGGAATTGGGGATAAGGTCGTTAGTTGTCAGTTGCAGGCTGCCGGTCGAGTAAGAAACGGCGACCGGCGCGAAAGCGGGGTCCGTGGAGAAGTCGCACTGGTATCTGGTTCCGGCGGCATTGTTGTTCGCACCCCAGGTGACGGCGGCGCTGGAGGCCCACAGCGTATAGCCGGTAAGTACGGGCGGCACAGGCAGCGTTACCGTCGAGCCCAGCACAAACTCGGAGGAACCGGCGCCGTTAGAGCCCAGCGCCTGCGCCTTAAACCAGTAGGTGGTGTTGGGGGATAGGCCATAAGTGGTAAGTGCTAAGTTGTAAGTAGTAGAAGCGAGAATAACGGGGATGAAATCGGCCGTGGAAGACATCTGTATTTTATAGCTCGCGCCCGGCCCGTTAAACCCGCCGGCGGCCGTGCCGGACGACCAGTTCACGGTAAGGGTCGAGGAATAAACCTCAGCGAACACCGCCCCGCCGGCCGGCAGCGAAACCGCGGCCAGCGTATAAGTGGAAACGATCGCCGACTCCGGCCCCTCAACCCCCAACTGGTTCCTCGTTTTGGCTTTAAAGAAGTACTGCGTATTAGGCAATAAAGCGGTGAATGAAGAGCCCACCCCGGGGTCGTATTCGTTGTTGTTATCCATTGGACTCAAATCATCGGGAGTTCCGCCCACCGCATATAACCTGTCGCCTATTACTCCGGCGGATAAAGACCTACGGGGTGTAGACATTGCAGTTTTTGCAACCCACGCATTAGCCACGGGGTCGTACTCCTCGTTAGCAGGCAGGGAGCTGCTACCATTCCAGCCGCCCACCGCATACAGCTTGCCTCCCAACACTCCGGCCGCCATCCCGCTACGGGCAGTGGGCATTGCCGCTTTTGTTTGCCAGGCATTGGTGGCGGGATCATATTCCTCATTTGTATCAAAGGGAGTATCCCCATCTGATCCACCCACAACATACAGTTTATCGCCTACTACACAAGCTGAGCCCCACCAACGGGCCTTGGTCATTACCATTTTTGTCGTCCAGGTATTGGATGCAGGATTATACTCCTCGTTAGTATTTGTGACCCCACTTCCAAGACCGCCACCCACGGCATACAGTTTGCCGCCTATTACCCCCACAGATAAATGCCGCCGGGCAGTGGGCATAACGGCTTTGGTCGCCCAAGTATTAGATGCGGGGTCATATTCTTCGTTGCTATTTAAAAGACTACTCCCATCATATCCTCCCACGGCATACAATTTGTCGCCTATTACCCCGGCTGCTAAACCATAACGTGCCGTGGGTATTACAGCTTTTGTCGCCCAGGTATTGGCTACGGGGTCATACTCCTCGTTGGCATTAAAGTAATTACTCCCATCCTGAAGCCCACCACCAACGGCATACAACTTGCCGCCTATTACACCCACAGCCATCCCATAGCGTGCCGTGGGCATTGGCGTTTTGGTCGTCCATTTATTGCCGTTGCGCCAGGGTTTATAGGCGTTGTTCATGGCCAATGCCACGCCTGATAAACCTGTTTCCAACCCGGTGAACGCCGGCGTGGCCGCGTAGCCGGAGGCGGTTATTGAATTACTGAAAACTTCGTCGAAGTAAACCGTGGCCGGGGTTTCAACCAGCGTCATTGTGGAACCGAGCGACACCCAGTCGGTGGGCGAACCGGCGCGGTTGAGCGCGTTAACGCGCAGATAATAAGAAGTGTTCGCGGCCGGGAGCCCCGTAAACATTATGCTGGTGTTAGCCGTCACCGACGAAACCAGCACCGGCGAATGCCCGGCATTCGTGGAGATCTCCGCCGTGTAAGGCGTATCGCCCGCATTGCCGCTAGCGCTCCAGGCCGCGGTTATAGAGTTATACGTAACCGCCGCCGCCGGCAATGCTGTGGGAGTATTCGCCAGCGTAACCGTGGCGCCAGCGTTTATATAATTTGCCACGCCGTTCCCGTTCAGCGTTCCCACTTGGAAGTAATAGGTAGTATTGCCGCTCATCTCGTTGAGCAGCAACGAACCCACATTCCCATCGCTGGTGCTTGACGACAGCGCGGCCCCGTCCGAGCCCGAGACTGCCCGCACCGTATACCCGTTAGTCCCGCCTATCGCCGTCCAATTCACACTGACGCTTGTGGTATAAACCTTAAACACCCCCGCCGCAGCCAGCGGCGCCGCCAGCGTATAAGTGGAAACCACCGGCCCTTCATCCGTCTCCGCCCCAATAGCATTGCGCCCTTTGGCTTTAAAACTGTACTGCGTGTTAGGCGTCAGCGCGGTGAACGCCGCCGCCACGCCGGGGTCGTATTCGTTGTTGTTATCTATTGGACTCAAATCATTGGGAGTTCCACCCACCGCATATAACCTGCCGCCTATTACTCCAACTGACAAACCATCCTGAAGTATGGGCATTACAGCTTTTGTAGCCCAGGTATTGGACGCAGGATCATACTCCTCATTGGCACTTGGAAGAGAACTTCCATTATCCCCCCCCACTGCATACAGTTTGCCGCCTACTACCCCCGCAGATAAACCATCGCGGGCCGTGGGCATTACTGATTTTGTACTCCAAGTATTCAACACGGGATTATACTCCTGGTTGGTGTTTAAAAATGCACTTCCATTAAATCCCCCCACAGCATACAGCTTACCGCCTACTACACAGGCAGAGCCCCACCAATGTGCTATGGGCATTACAGTTTTTGTCGCCCAGGTATCGGATGCGGGGTCATACTCTTCGTTGGCATTAAAGTAATTACTCCCATCCTCAAGCCCACCACCAACTGCATACAATTTGCCGCCTATTACTCCCGAAGACAAATGCCGTCGGGCCGTGGGCATTACAGCTTTTGTCGTCCAAGTATTAGCTGTGGGGTCATATTCTTCGTTAGTATCTAATAAACTCCCATTATATCCTCCCACGGCATACAATTTGTCGCCTATTACCCCGGCTGTTAAACCATAACGTGCCGTGGGCATTACAGCTTTTGTAGCCCAGGTATTGGATGCGGGGTCATACT
>CAIQNV010000098.1 GCA_903873295.1 uncultured Elusimicrobia bacterium | reverse complement strand
GTTGCTCTGGAGCCGCTTTGGGGAAGGGGGCCCCAGCCTTATTATCCCGGCTGGGGGGAACCGCGCAACGGTTCCTGCGCGGCGGAATGGGCAACCCCCTGCCAGGCCCGTATCCATGCTTAACCCGGAAGCCGCTTTATGTTACGGCGCGGACAGGAATTGGTGGAAATAAATGCCGGCCTCTTTAACTTTGCCGCGCCAGGCATACTCAAAACGGGCCGACCTGTTCCTGGAAAGCCGCAGCGAGGCCGCAGCGGACCCGGCCCAGAGAGGCCTGGTGTCTCCCACAGCGTAGCTGATATAGCGGGCTTCGATCAAAGCGCGGACCGGCCCTTTTTCGGCAAGCAGCCCCGCTTTTACGCCGGCGCCGGCGCGCCAGCCGGCGTTAAGCGCGGGGCCGAAACCGCTGTCGGCCTGCAGCATTGCGTACCAGAGCTGCCGCACGGGTCCGCTCCATTCGGCCGCGAAACCGGAGCCGGCGCTCATCGCCCAGACGGCCGCCCGGCCGTTCTGCCGCCCGGTTTCGTCCGCCTGCTCTATGCCGGCTGAAATTTCCCAGGACCGGCGGCGCACCCAGTCGTCCCAGGGGCTGAGGCTCATAAGGCGGAACAGCCGGCCCTCTTTCAAATAGAACCTGTTATAGCGCGGCTCATAGCGCAGCCGGAAAGCGCCCGTTTCAAGCACGGCGTCAGGCAGGTAGCCGGCGGGACCATCGAGAACGTCCTGCGCGGCAAAGCGGCCCTGTATCTCATAGGCACGCCCGTTCTTAAGCGCCAAAAGCCCCGCTCCCAGCCGCAGGCTTTCGTGCGCCTCCAGCAGGGAAGGGGGTTGTGCCGGCCCACCGGTAAAGGCGGACTGCGGGCCTAGCGGGGCGCGGGCCGCCTGAAGGGGCCCGGCGCGGGAAATGAATTCCTGCTTTGCTATTCGCCCGGCGTAAAACCGCCAGTTAAGATAATCGGCCGCGGTCTCGAGCACCGCTCCCTTGCGCGCCGGGTCCGCTGCCTCAAGCTTCGCAAGCTCGGCGTACTGATCCCCGGTCGTCAGTTTCAGGACCGAAGCTCTTTCGGCCGCCGGGAGCAGGCCTCTTTTCCGCTCCACCGTCGACCAAAGCGGTGGCCGCCAGAGCGGCGCGGCCGCCGCCGAGGCCGAGGCGACCGCTTTCGCGGCATCCGACGGGATAACCCAGGAACTGAAACGCTGCGCCAGTTTCAGTTCCGGCTTTGCGATATCCAGGAGAGGCAGAAGCTGCCGGGAAGAATTGCGAGTAAAAAACCTGTAAGGAAAAGAAGCTTTTTCAAGCTCCCACGCATGGCGCAGCAGACGATCGATTTCCTCCTGCGTCATATTTAGCGGGAATTCCCAGAGGTCGCGGTTCTCTATACTGCGGTATTCCCGCAGCCTGACAGGATAGGGGCTGACCGAGAACCGGCCGGAATAAGCTCCGAGCAGCCCTTTAACGGCGGAAAATATCCCTGTGCCGGCGCCATCCGCGGCAGCGTAAGCTATCGCGTAGTCAGGCAGCTCCGCGCCCGCCGCGCCGCGCCTATGCAGCCGCAGAAAAGTTTGGCCGTAAAGCGTTGCGGGGCTGTCAAGGTCTCCCGCTGCGAAAACCAGGCTGACCGCTTCCGGGTCAAGCCCGGCTTTCCAGTCGTCAAAGTTCTTGCATTGGGGCGGGGGAGAGTCGGCCGCGGTTATCCCGAACTTTTCCCTCAGCCAGCGGTAGCGCTCCGGGAACCTGCACTCCGGGCTGTCGTCGGGCGCGCCTTCGAAAAAAAACCCGTCTATGGCCGCCTCCAGTTCAAGTCTGGGGCTGATATTGCCCCACCTGGCCAGATAGAACAGGGGATCCGCCGAAGGGCTGCGGTACCGGCCTAACAGCGTTTTTTCGTAGTAAAGCAGCTTCAGCCATTGCGGGTTTTTCCATGCTTCCGTTTTGACCGCGGCCTGCCTCAGGGTCAGCCGCTGCAGATTTCTCTCCGGCGTAAGGGCGCAGGCCGGCGCCGGGAGCAGCAAAAGCGGCAAAAACAAAACAAGGACCGCCTGAGCTGTCATTTTTAACTGACGCATATTTATTATTCCCCTTTAACCCCTTATCTTAACAAAGGCGCTGACGCGCAAAAAAAGCTTAACAGCAAAGGGCGCAAAATATTACGCTAAAAACGCGTAGGCGATTTGCATGCCACCTCGGCGAGCCGCGCCCGGATGAATCTTTCAAGCAAGTCTCCGCCCGAAGGATGCTCGGGCCGGCCCGCCTGCGGGCGGGAGTTCTCCATTCCCGGGTCCAACAGAACAGGAGTGAGCTCCTCTTTCCAGGCGGCGCAATGCCCGCCGCCTTGCCAGGTTTCCCAACCGAGAGTGCCGTATAGTCTGTTGGCCTGACTTATTTCCCGGCGCAGTTCCGAAATAGTTTCATATCCTTTGAGGCCGAGGTGTTTTGCGAGGTCGGAAAGCACAAGCCAGTTCGGCTGGGGCGCGCCCTGCGGGCGCCAGCCCTGGGGCTGCTTCACTTTCCTGTCGAAGGAGGTGAACGAACCCGCATCTTCAGCGAAAAGCGCCGCGGGGAAAACCACCGAGGCGGGATGCAGCCCGGACGGGACGACCCACTCTCCGGACACGGCGAAAGCGCCTTTCAGGTCCAGCCCTTCCAGGCCGGTGTCGCCCCAGGTTAAAAGCGATTTTATCCCGCCGCCGCGCGCCAGCTCTACTGTTCCAGAGCCGCTCAGGCCTTCCCAGTCGGGCAGACCGCGGCCCCAAAGCTTTTCTAGCGCCGCGAGAGCGGCCTTGGACGAAACGGGCAGTTGTCCGGGCAGCCAGCGGCCATCCATTCCCTGGTCTATGGCTCCCTGCGAGTTCGGGCCTGCGCGCAGCAGCAGCAGTCCTTCGGGCCTGCCGAGGTGTATAAGCAGATTAGCCAGCGCGGCCAGCCCGCCGCCTGAGACAAGCGCCGGGTCTGTAATTATTACGGGGCGTTTTGCCGGCGGCAGCTCCGCCCTGAAGCGATCGGCTTCGGCGGGGTCGATGCCCGCCGGAAAGGCCCGGACCTCCGCGCCTTTCAGCGCGGCTTCGCGTACAGCGGCGGCGATGGACGGATAGGCGGCTTCCAGGCCGGGCAGCGCCGTAATTATCAGGTCCGCTTCCGCGATATTCTCCAGCGCTGCCGTGGAGGCGTTAAAGCCGAAAGCGCGCGCGGCCGCGTCCCGCTCTCCGCCGATGCCGGGGCCGCCGATATTGTTAGTGCCCAGGGCCGTGCGGCCTATTTTTTGCAGGAGGTACAGCGCCTCGTTGGTAAGGCGCGGCGAACCCAGTACCGCGGCGGCTTTGCCGGAGGCTTTCTTCAGACCTTCAGCCGAAGCTTTCATCGCCTCGTCCCATTTTGCAGCGCGCCAGGCGCCTTTTTCCTTTATCATGGGCTCTTTCAGACGGTTGTCCAGCTCAAGCAGGTCAAAGCCGCTGAAGGCGCGGGAACAGACCATGGCGTTTTCCGCTTTGGCCCCTATCTTATTGTTGAGGCGCTGTATTTTATCGTCGGCCACCGAGAGGTCGAGCACACAGCCGAGCCCGCAGTACGGGCAGACGGCGCTGCGCCTGCCGGCGCGCCAGGCGGGCACCTGGACGGTCTTGAATTTGGCCGAGAGAGCTCCGGCCGGGCAGGCGGCCACGCATTGGCCGCAGGATTTACAGGCGTATTCAGGAAGCCTCGAGCTCCAGGCCGAAGTGACTTCCGTGATAAAGCCGCGCCCGGCCAGGCCTATCGCCCCGGAGCCCTGCAGCTCGGCGCAGACGCGCACGCAGCGCCCGCACAGGATGCATTTCTGATGGTCCCGGTCAATGTACGGATGTCTGGGCATTTTAGTGCCGACAGTCTTTTCTCCGGAATATAGTTCGCCTTTAGCGCCGTATTCTTCCGCATAGCGGCGCAGCAGGCAGGTCTCGACTTCCTGGCAGCCGCACAGCAGGCAGCGGCGGGCTTCTTCCACGGCCTCGCGCTCGGCGAGCGTGTGGGAAACTTCGCTGCAGGAGCGCGCGCGGCTGAAAGCGTCGAGCTGCGGTATTTTTGCGCGGGGCATTTTGGGATACTGCGCGTAGTCGGCGGGCGAAAGATCTTTAAGCGCTCCCTTGCGGATATTGAACGGATGGGGGGAAAGGTCCTGTGCGAGGCCGCTCAGCTGCCCGTGAGCGGATAATGCGGCTATCCGGCCGCCGGCTATGGCTTCTATGGCGGTGGCGGGGCCGGTAAAGCAGTCGCCGCAGACGAACACGTCGGACTGGTTCGTAGAGCGCAGGGTTATCGGGTCGGCGTCGGGCGTGCCCCATTTCGTAAGCTTGAGCCCGTCGGCATCAAAGCCGTCCCAGCGCACTTTCTGGCCGATGGCGGCTATGATCGAGTCGGCGACAATATCGGTCTCGGAGCCGGGCACGGGCTCGGGTCGGCGGCGGCCGCTGGCGTCGGGAGCGCCCAGCTTCATCTGCACGCAGCGCATGGTGATGGGCCTGCCGGACCCCGAGAAGCTTACGGGCGCGGTAAGGAAGCGGAGCTTAATGCCTTCCTCCTCGGCCTCCTGTATCTCCTCCGGATTGGCCGGCATCTCGGCGCGGCTCCGGCGGTAAACTATGGAAACTTCTTTGGCGCCCAGGCGCAGCGCCGTGCGGGCGCAGTCGATGGCCGTATTGCCGCCGCCCACGACAGCGACGCGCTCTCCGAGCTCCGGCGTTTCGCCTTTATTGACCCTTTCGAGCAGGGCTATGCCCGACCAGACGCCGTCCCTGGCCTCGCCCTCAACGCCCATAGCCTGGCCGGACCAGGCGCCGATGGCCGCCACGATCGCGGAGAAGCCTTCTTTGCGCAGGTCGTCCAGGTGAAAATCCTTCCCCCAGGTCCTGCCGGTGCGCAGTTCGGCGCCCAGCGCCAGTATCTGCTCTATTTCCGAATCGATGACCAGCGGCGGCAGCCGGTAGTCCGGCACGCCGTAGCGGAGCATGCCGCCCGCTTTTTCCATAGCTTCAAAGATAGTTACGGAGTAGCCGAGTACGGCCAGATAGTGGGCCGCGCTCATGCCGCCGGGCCCGCCGCCTATCACGGCGATCTTTTTGCCGTTCTTCGAAGCTGGTTCGGGCTTCCAGGCGTCCGCGGAACAGCGGTCGCGGTCGGAGATAAAGCGCTTTACCTGGTTTATGGAGACGGCCTCGTCCACCAGCTTGCGCCGGCAGTGGTCCTCGCAGGGATGCGGGCAGATGCGCCCGCAGACGGAAGGGAACGGGTTGCGCTCCTTAATTATGCGCAGGGCGTCGGCGAAGTTGCCGCGCGTGGCTTCGGAAAGATAGGAGCGTATGTCTATGCCGGCCGGGCAGACCATGTTGCAGGGCGCGACGCAGTCGCCGTGATGATTGGAAAGCAGGAGCTCAAGCCCGAGCTGGCGCAGCTTACGGATATTTTCGGTATTGGTGCGCACCACCATGCCTTCCTCGGCGCGGGTGGCGCAGGCGGGGACCATTCCCCGGCGGCCCTCCACCTCGACGATGCAGATGAAACAGGAGGCGTAAGGGGGGAGGCGCGGGTCATTGCAGAGCGTAGGGAGCTCGAGGCCCTGCGCGCGGGCTATTTCCAGCAGCGTCGAACCGGGCGCGGCTTTTACGTGGAGTCCGTTAAGCGTCAAAGATATTTCTTTCATTAAGGCCTCCCTGCGGCGGCGGGGCCGGTAATTATATCGACAGCTTCGAAGCGGCAGACGTCCTTGCAGACTCCGCAGCGGGTGCATTTAGCGTCGTCTACCGCGTGCGGCTTTTTAAGGGCGCCGCTTATAGCCGCCGCGGGGCAGCGCTTGGCGCAAACCGTGCAGCCGGTGCAGGCGGAATTGATCTTGTAGGAGATGAGCGCCTTGCAGACCCCGGCAGGGCAGGTCTTGTGCAGGATATGCGCCTTGTATTCTTCTTCGAAGTAGCGCATGGTGGTAAGCACCGGGTTCGGCGCCGTCTGGCCCAGGCCGCACAGCGAGGAGCTCTTGATGCTCTCGCCGAGGACGCGCAGGGTTTCCAGGTCGGAGGGCTTTCCTTTTCCGGCGCAGATGCGCTCGAGTATTTCCAGCATCCTTTTGGTGCCGACGCGGCAGAAGGTGCATTTGCCGCAGGATTCGTTCTGCGTGAATTTCAGGAAGAAGCGCGCCACGTCCACCATGCAGGTGCTGTCGTCCATGACCACCATGCCGCCGGAACCCATTATGGCGCCGGTGGCGTTAAGGGAATCGTAATCGATGGGCGTGTCCAGCAGGCTTTCGGGTATGCAGCCGCCGGAAGGCCCGCCCATCTGCACGGCCTTGAACCTGCGGCCCTGCGGCACGCCGCCGCCCACTTCATTCACGACCTCGCGCAGGGTGAGGCCCATCGGGACTTCCACCAGCCCGCCGCGCGTTATTTTTCCGGCCAGAGCGAAAACTTTGGTGCCTTTGCTTTTTTCGGTGCCGTATTTACTGAAGGCGGCCGCGCCGTTGGCCAGTATCCAGGGCACGCAGGCCAGCGTCTCGACATTGTTTATGGTGGTGGAGTGGCCGAAGATGCCGCTCTGTACCGGGTACGGCGGGCGGATGCGGGGCATGCCCCGTTTGCCTTCGATGGAGGCTATCAGGGCGGTCTCCTCGCCGCAGACGAAAGCGCCCGCGCCTTCTTTAAGGTAGGCCGTAAAAGAAAAACCGGTACCGAGGATATTATCGCCGAGCAGGCCTTTCTCCTTCGCCTGCTCTATGGCGCGGTTAATGCGCCGTACGGCCAGCGGGTATTCGGCGCGCACATAAAAAACGCCTTTTGAGGCGCCCACGGCGTAGGCGGCCAGAATGAGCCCCTCCAGCACCGCGTGGGGATCGCTCTCGAGCACGCTCCGGTCCATGAAGGCCCCGGGGTCGCCCTCGTCGCCGTTGCAGACCACGTACTTCTCCGGGCCGGCCGCGGCGCCGGCGTATTTCCATTTAGTCCCGGTAGGGAAGCCCGCTCCGCCGCGGCCGCGCAGGCCGGAGGCGGAAATTTCGGCCGTTACCTCTTCCGGCTTCATGGCGGTCAACGCCTTGCGCAGGGCGCCGTAGCCGCCGGCTTTCTCATAAGCCTCCAGGGAATCGGGGTCGATGACGCCGCAATTCCTCAGGACGATGCGCTGCTGCTTCGCGTAGAAAGGATGGCTCCCGACGGGCTTCGCGGGGGAAATTATCAGGTTCCCGGCGGCGGGTCTGCCGTTAAGAATATGCTCTTCGAAGATGCGCCCGGCGGCTTCAGGCGTTACCTTCCCGTAAAAAAAAGAATTGCCGGCCTGCACCACTTCCAGCAGCGGCTCTTCGTGGCACATCCCGTTGCAGCCGGTGGACATCACTTTAAGCGTAAGGCCTTTTTCCTTAGCCAGGGAATTTATCGCGGCGAGCGTTTTCCTGGCGCCGGCCGCTATGCCGCATGACCCCATGCCAAGGCGCACAAGGGTTATTCCGGGCGCGGGTTCCAGGCCGCCTGAGTCCCGGCTTAAAGCGCCGGCGGAGCTTTCCCGGCTGTCCGGCCCGGCGGGCACGGCAAGCCTTTCCTTGATCAGCCGCTTTATTTTGTCCGAATTCATGCCGCCGTAGGTTTCATCCTGGATCATAACGACGGGCGCCAGGCTGCAGCAGCCCAGGCAGGCCACGTCCTCTATCGAAAAAGCCCCGTCTTTCGTAGTCTGCCCGTGGCCGATGCCGAGCTGCTCGTTGAACGCGTAGCTGACCTTGTCGGCGCCGGAGACATGGCAGGCCGTGCCGTGGCAGACCTTTATATGCTGTCTGCCCACCGGCGTGGTCCTGAATTGGGCGTAAAATGAATAAACGGCTATGATTTCCGCCGGGGCGACGCCGAGCTTCTGCGCAAGGCGCTCGATGGCGGGTTTAGGCAGATAGCCGAAATGTCCCTGTATAAGCTGGAGCAGGGCGATAAGCGAGCCTTTTTTATCTCCGTACCTGGCTACTATAGAGTCAACTTGCTGCGCAATTTCAGCGTTGCACATAAGATCCTTTTGACGCATGTTTCAGCTCGTTCCCGAAAGTATAATTATACTAAAAAGCCGTAACGCGCTTTGGCACCCTTACAACTCAGTTGGATCAGAAACCTGCGGTTTTTTGTATTATTAACTTTAAGGGATATCCCTTAAGCATGCGACGCGCTTATTTTTATCGCCGCCGGCAACGAGCGCGGTGCGGCCGGGAACATGTGCGGCCGGCTCCGGTACCGGTCAGAAGCGAACCGTAAAATGGCATCAAAGGGAAAAAAACAATCCGATCGGAGGATAACCGGCGCCAGTCCCGGGGCTTCGCAGGACGGCGGCGACAAGGTCATAAGCCGGCTGCAGTGGCTCTTGGCGCTGGCGCTTACAGCTTTCATCGCAGGGCTGCACTTCACGCTCGCGCGGCACGCGGGGGGGCTATGGCGCGACGAGGTCAATAGCATAAACCTGGCCACTATGCCGGCCCTGGCCGACGTCTGGAAGCTGAACCAGTTCGACTCGTTCCCGGTCTTGTGGTTCCTCGTGCTGCGCTGCTGGACGGCCGCAGCCGGCGCGGCCAACGACTCGGGCCTGCGCGTTCTCGGCCTGGTGGTCGGCCTGGGCATACTGGCGGCGCTTTGGCTCTGCGCCCGCAGGTTCCTGAAATTTTCAGTCCCGCTGGTATCCCTCGTCCTGATCGGATCCAATCCTGAAATTATCCGCTGGGGCGATTCAATGCGCGCTTACGGGCCCGGCACATTGATGATAATATTGGCCTGCGGCCTGCTGTGGCGCGCTTTGCAGTCGCCGACTCCCCGGCGGGTCGCGCTGGCCGCCGCAGGAGCGATCTTGGCGGTGCAGACGCTGTTCCAGAACGCGGTACTGCTATTTGCCGTCTGTACGGCGTGCATAATCGTCGCGGTGAGGCGGAGCTTGTGGCGCCGGGCGCTCATGGTTTCCGGAATAGGCCTGACGGCGGCGCTGACCCTGCTGCCCTACATCGGTACGGCCGGCCGGCTGCACCAATGGAACATGCTGGTCAAGACGCCGCTGACATACGAAAGAATATGGGTGGAGCTCACGGCAATGCTCGGGTCTGCCGGGAGTTTCATGACGGCTGTCTGGTTCGCGCTGACCGTAGCTGCCCTTGCGGCAGCCGCCGTAGCCCAGGCGCGCCGCCTTTCGCCCGGCCTGTCGGATTACAAGCGCGATCTGGCTTTGTTCGCCGGATCGGCGCTGGTTCTGGGCGCCGTTTCCTACTGTGTTTTCCTGAAGTTCCTGAGTTATAACACTTCGCCGTGGTACTACATCGCCCCGGCCGCATTTTCCGCCCTGGCGATAGATGCGGCTCTGTCTGTTTTCATGGAGGCGCCGCTGGTTAAAGCGGCGCGTTTGGCGGCGATGGTCTTAGTGGCGGCCTTCAGTATTCAAGCCTCCTGGAACTCCGCCCAGGGCCGTCAGACGAGCGTTGACCTGATAGCGGCACACCTTCAGGCCAATGCCTCCGTGGACGACCTGATCGTCATCAACAGCTGGGAGCTGGGGATCACCTTTGACCGCTACTACCGCGGGGCTACGCAGTGGTTGACGATCCCCCCGCTGGACTCCCATAAACTGCATCGCTACGATAGCGTTAAGGCGCTGATGTCGGAGCGGGAGCCGATAAAGCCGGTGATCGAGGCTATGGGGAGGACTCTCCGCTCAGGCCGCCGCGTGTGGATAGTCGGAGGGCTGCCTCTGCTTCCGCCCGGTCAGGCGCCGCAGATCCTGCCGCCGCCGCCCCTGCCGGACAGCGGCTGGCACGCAGAGCCCTACCAGTCCAGCTGGCTGGGCCAGGCCGGTTATTTTCTCCAGTACCACTCCACAGGGGCCAGGGTTAAAATATTCGGAGAATTGGTCAGCCCGTACGAATGTCCGGTCCTTGAGGTCGCCGAGGGCTGGAAGTAAGCCGGAGAGCCTATGAGCCGAAAGAATAAAGAAGCGCGCAAAGCGGAGACCGCTGCACTAAAAAAGGGGGAGCCTTTTTTTCGGCATATCATGAACAGGCACGGGAACCTCCTTCCCGCCCTGCTCTTCCTGGCCATTTCGGGACTTTTAATATTTTCCTCAAACCTGTCCCTCCGGCTTTTCCCTACGCAGGAAGTTGATTTTCGTGAGGGGGCGGAGTTCAGCCGCCTGGTAAAAGGGTATCTTTTTACCCAGGAAATAACGGCGGCCAAAGACTGGCTTGCCGCCATAGATCTGCCGCTGGCCTCTCCGGGCGCGCGCTACAGCACAGAGAACACGCTGCAGGTGCTGGACGCCGGCTATCGGCCGCTTTATACGGAGAGCTTCGCCTGTGAAAGAACGGACAGCCTGAAATACCGCACCTTCGTTTTCCCGAAAAAGCTCCGTGTGGGGAAGGGCAACAAAGTAATACTCTGCCTGTCCTCCCGGGACGGCGACAAGGATAATTCTTTCGTTCTGGCGCGAACGGCTTACGGCAAACTGGGAAAACTTTCAGTGAAGCCGCTCATAGCCGGCGGCGGGCCGGGGACCTCCGAGGCGGGCGCGCCGGTCTTATTCCTGCCAGGCAGCCTGTGCGCGCGGACCTATGAAACTAATTCGGGGTTCATGAACTGGTACAAAGTATTCCTGTTCTTTACGGCTCTCCTGGCGGCTTCGCTAATGATGTTCGCGGAGAAACTGAAGCCGGCCATAGCCGGAATGCGCCTGGAGCCCGGGAGAATTTATGCCGCCCTCGCTTTGAGCTTCGGCCTGGCGCTGGTATTTATCACTCCCCCGCTGCAGACGCCTGACGAAGACCACCATTTATACAGGGCGTATCAGCTCTCTGAATTAAATATTTTCCAGTTCGATACTTCCATTCCGGCTTCCCTTGTGAAGCTGGCGGACACCTTTAAAAGGATGAACTTCCGTCCGCTCGGCAAAACCGGCCCCGGCGAAATTCTTTCCCTGAGAAAGGAGGAGCTCGAGCCGTCCGTCAGGAGCGTAACGTATGTTCCCGATTTTATTTTTCCCTACCTCCCGCAGGCTCTGGGCGTGTTTGTCGCCAGGCAGTGCAACGCTTCTCCTTTAACGCTTTTGTACGCCGGCAGGATCTTTAACCTGCTCTTTTCGGTTGTTCTCATCTGTTTCGCCATCAGGACCGCGCCTTTTTTTAAGTGGATCTTTTTGCTGCTGGGGCTTATGCCGATGACCTTGTACTTATGCGCTTCCCTGTCCAAGGACGCCATGATCTTCGGTCTGTCATTTTGGCTCATTGCGCTCTTTCTCAGGTTATCCTATGGCGGGGGGGGGAAGATCCGCGCGAAGGAGCTGGCGGCGCTGTTCGCGCTCTCTTTTTTTACGGCGGCCGGCCGGTCCATATATCTTGTACTGGCCGGGCTTTTCCTTCTTATTCCCGTTTACCGGATAGGGTCCTTAAAAAAATACATCCTTATTTTCGCCTGCCTGCTCTTCACAGTTTTTCTGGCGACGCGGGTCTGGTCGCTGCGGCCCCTGTTCCAGCCCGCCTATGCCACCGCCGCCCCTGTCCCGCCACCGGGCACTCAGCCCCCGGTTCCCGCGGGACAGTTCCTGCAGCCGGATCAAACCCTTCCCCCGGCCGGCACGGACTTCGCCGCGCAGCAAAGCTTCATCCTTAATAATCCCGGCAAGTATCTCCGGATCTTGTTCAACACCGTTTTTATACATTTCAGGGCGTCCTATCTTGATAGTTTTATCGGCACCTTCGGCTGGCTGATCCGGCCTCTGCCGAAGTTGCATGTAAATCTGTACTGGGGGATCTTGTTTCTTACGGCGCTGCTCTCCTCAGGACGGGAAATAATAATGGGACTAAAGGGCAGATTAATTCCCGCGGGCCTGTTCGCCGCCGGAGTTTTTATCGTAGAAACCGGCCTGTATTTAGGCTGGACTCCGGTGGGGCAATATTACATCGCCGGGGTTCAGGGCCGGTATTTTATCCCTTACGCGCCGCTTTTCTTCCTTTTGTTATACAACGATCATGCCGGGAACCTTTTGCGACTGAGCGCCGCTTCGGCCGCCCCGGCTGTTCTTTATAATTCAGGCCGCCTGCTGCTTGTCTGTTTCTCGGTCATTTCGCTGACAGCCACTCTGTACGCCGTTTTATCCTATAACTACATAATTCTGTTCTGACCCCGGCCTGAGCAGGCCGTGTTTTGCGCCGAAATAAATGGAAAATGCTATACTTATAGCGTTATCTCCAAAATTTCAGCACCTAACCTACTCAAGGAGACCTGTACCTAATATGCCCAAAAACATGACAGCGATGGATGGAAATACCGCCGCGGCGCACGTAGCGCACGCGACCAATGAAGTTATAGCTATTTATCCCATAACCCCGTCTTCAGTGATGGGAGAAGTCTCCGATATCAAATCGGCCAAGGGCGAGAAGAATATCTGGGGCACGGTCCCGACCGTGATAGAGCTGCAGTCGGAAGGCGGCGCCTCCGGAGCTGTGCACGGCGCCCTTACGGGCGGCGCGCTTACCACCACTTTCACGGCCTCTCAGGGCCTGCTGCTGATGATCCCGAACATGTACAAGATCGCCGGCGAGCTGACCGCCACCGTTTTCCATGTGTCGGCCCGCGCCGTGGCCACCCACGCGCTTTCTATCTTCGGCGACCATTCGGACGTTTACGCCTGCCGCCAGACCGGCTGGGCGATGCTCGCCTCGGCCAACCCGCAGGAAGTCATGGACTTCGCGCTGATAGCCCAGGCGGCCACGCTTAAGACCCGCGTGCCCTTCCTGCACTACTTCGACGGCTTCCGCACCTCCCATGAACTTAATATGGTGGAGCCCCTCTCTTTCGAAGTGATGCGCAATATGCTGAGCGAGAAGCTTATCGCCGAGCACAAGGCCCGCGGCCTGAACCCGGAGCATCCGCAGCTGCGCGGCACCGCGCAGAACCCCGACGTGTTCTTCCAGGCCCGCGAGGCCTGCAATAAATTCTATGACGCCGTTCCCACTATGGTAAAAGAGGCCATGGGTCAGTTCGAGAAGCTGACCGGCCGCAAGTACAACTTGTTCGACTACGTGGGCGCCCCTGACGCCGAAAAGGTGATAGTGATAATGGCTTCAGGCGCGGATACCGTAGAGGAGACAGTGAATTACCTTGTTAAGAACAGCGGCGCCAAAGTGGGCGTGCTGAAAGTGCGCCTCTACAGGCCCTACTCCGAAGTAGATTTCATAAAGGCCCTCCCGAAAACCGTGAAGAGCATAGCCGTGCTCGACCGCACCAAAGAGCCGGGCGCTCTTGGCGAGCCGCTGTACCAGGACGTGGTCACGGTCTGCGCCAACGCCTTCAAGGCCGGCACGCTCAAGGAGCTCCCCGTCATAGTGGGCGGGCGCTACGGCCTCGGCTCCAAGGAATTCACCCCGGCCATGGTCAAGGCTGTCATCGACAGCCTTTCCGCCGCGAAGCCCCTTCACGGCTTCACCGTCGGCATCAATGACGATGTGACCAACCTGAGCCTTAAATACGACGAGAACTGGGCCATCGAGGCCTCCGATATCTTCCGCGCGCTGTTCTTCGGCCTGGGTTCGGACGGAACCATCGGGGCCAATAAGACCACCATCAAGATCAACAGCGAAGAGACCGGCCAGTACGCGCAGGGCTACTTCGTCTACGACTCGAAGAAGGCCG
>CAIQNV010000097.1 GCA_903873295.1 uncultured Elusimicrobia bacterium | reverse complement strand
GGGGCCAGCCACGCATAAACCGCATAGCGGTTTTGCGCGGTCCCGGCTCGGCGGTTTTGCTTGCGCTGAAAACCGCCTCCGCCCTTGCGGCCCGGACGCGAAGCATAATTATGCTTCGCTCTAAAGCCGGGCCTCACCTCCCCAAAGCGGCTTCAGAGCAACCCCATGCCCGGCCCGTAGTGGGTAACTTCCGAAGAGTGCACCTTTTAAAACTGGATGAGGAGCGAGTAGCGGAAGGTCGTTCCCAGGTCGCCGAAAGGAACCCAGGCAAAATCGAAGGCGAAGCCGGGCAGGGAAAGCCCGGCGCCCAAAGTGAGGCCGCTGGTTCCCTCCGAGCTTTTATGGTGGTTGCTGTAGCCTCCCCTGAGCAGGCCCTCCAGCTTTCCCGTAAGTTTTTGCCGGTATTCCCCCCCGGCCGCGATTATAGTGCCGGTGTCGCGGTAGCGGGTAAGATCAAGGGCCAGCAGCAGTTCGGGCAGCGGCTGCGCCGAACCGCCGAGCACGATGGCCGAGGGAAGCGGGTCAGCTTCCGTCCCCAGCTTCAATTTGGTCCCCAGATTGCGCGCCACTAGCGCGACGGCGACCGGGAAACGGGCGCCGATATCGGGCCGGTACCGCAGGCCGAGATCCGCCGCGAAGGCCTGCCCCGTAACTTCGTCGATGCTCACGCTCACCAATTTCCCCGTTACTCCCAGGGCCAGCCTGTCCGTCGCGCGGCGGGCGTAGGAGAGGCCGTAGGCGAAGTTAGAGGCCTCAAAATAACCTACGGGCAGGTCCGTGTCCTGCGTGCGCCTCTCCAGGTCGCTGACGCCCAGGTTGGCGATGGAGAAGCTTAAGGTGTGGGGGTTGTCGCCCTTCAGGGGGAGCGCCATGGCGCCGTACTGGTAGCTGGCGCCCTGGAGGTACTGGGCGTGCATTGCGCCCATCATCGGCTTCCCGATAAGCGCGAGCCCGGCGGGATTATAGTAGGCCGCGTAGATATCGTCGGAGGCGGCCGACTGGGCTTCGGCCATGGCGGCGCCTCTGGCCCCGGCCCCGATCTTCAGGAACTGGGCCGCGCTCGTCCCCGCGTTGGAATTCGCGCACCTCGCGGGAGAAGCAAAGACCACGGAGGCACAGAGGGCACCGAGGAACACAGAGAAAAAAACTCCGTGGAACTCCGTGCTCTTTGTGTCTTCGTGGTTTTGCACTATCTCATTCCGTTTCATCTGTATTTGGGATCCTTCACTACCGCCATTTTCCAGAATTTCTTCTGCCCGCCCACCTTCAGCTCGCCGAAATACACGTCGCTCGCCACTTCCCGGCCGGCGCCGTTCCTGCCGTCCCATTCAAAATAGTAGTAGGTGCCCGCGCCGGAAACTCCGGCGGCGCCGTCAAGATAGCCGCAGTCGTATTCCCGCACCACCTCGCCCGCCAGGTTATAGATCCGTATCTTCCCCTGCCCCGCGAGGGCCCTCGGCACGCCCACGCGGATTATCGTCCCGCGCGTGGTCACCTGCACCGTGCCCGAAGCGTAGGTCCCGCCGCCGGCGTTGACGTTCAGGGTCCTGGTCTTCGTCTCCAGGTTGAAGGGGTTCGGGAAGTTGAAGACTTCCAGCCCCGCGCCCGCGAACGCGGTAGTGGAGGTATAGAGCGGGGTGGAAGCCAGCACCACGAAAACGGAGAAATGGTCCACCAGCGCCGAGACCGTCTTGTTGGCGGTGTCGAGCTGCTTGCTGTCCTCCTCCAGCTCGAACCGCCGCGAGGAGGGGTTGTAATACCAGATGTTCAGGTTCGTAAGGGACGCCGCGGTGGACAAGGACGCGTCGTAAGTGAGGGTGAGCCTCGCTTTATTTTTCAGCTCGCGCTTGATCCCGAGGGGAAGGAAGATATCGTAGAAAGCGCTGAAAGGCGTAACCACCGACTGTTTTCCGGCGCTCTGCGTCTCAAAACCTTTAACCTGGCCGGCCTTCAAAGCCAGCATCGCCGAGGCCAGGCGGGGCGGGAAAGCGCCCGGGGTCCTGAGGCGCTCGGCATCTTTAACGGCCGCGCCGCCCAGATTCAGCGCCTTGGCTTTAGCCCCTTCCTTCGTATTTCCTTTAGAGATCTCCAGGTTAACGAAGGTTTCGGGCTGGGCTTCGGTATCCCCGCCCTCCACGAAAGTGCCCGCCTCCACCTTGATGCTGGTGTTTTCTATATCTCCGTCGCTCCCCTCCGCCTCCACTTCGATATAGCTGCCCTGCATATTACTTATCTTCTTCGACTTGGAGGCGTCCACCGCGGTGTAGAAATCGAAGACCTGGTCCAACAAGTAGCTGTCGCCCGAGGAAGGATCCAGCTCGGCGGTATAGGCGCGCAGCCTGACGCTGAATTTTTCTTCGCCGGCGGCCGGCCTGTAGACCGCGGTGAGGTTCCTGCGCCCCGACAGCAGTTTTTTATCGGCTCCCAGGAATTGCCCGGTACCGTCGGGAGCGGCGAGAGCGGCGCCCTCCGAAGTATAGGTGGTCCTCCGGAGAATGAAGTCGAGATCGTTGTCAGGCCCGGTTTCGTTCCTTAAGGTTTTATTGCAGCGGAACTGAAGCCGGATCTGGCCGTTGCCCAGGTATTTATAGGTGGGGGAGCATTCCGGAGTAGGCGTCTTATAGATCAGGTTGACCGTCTTGGCGGCGGTGGACTCCTGCGTCGCGAACGAGACGGCGCCCTCGGAGGGGAAGCCGATCTCGTCGCCGGAAGCGCCGAGGAAAGCTATCCGGTAGTCGAGCCCCGGCTTGAAGCCGGAAATTTCGTAGAAGCACACGGTATGGGCTACGGGGTTCTTCTCTACCGTCCCAAGGAGGTATTGGGTAAAATCGGTATCCGCCGCCGCTATCCCCCCCACTTCCTGGTCGTTCGGGCAGGAGTAGCCCGTAGGGGACTCGGGATCGGCCTTCCTTATGGAGCCGAACACCGAGGCTCCACGCGTAAGAGTGATCGTGACCGAAACCGTGCCGGTCGTCACCGAGACGGCGGACGACTGAACTATGTACCCCAGGCTTACCGCGCTGAGGCTGTAGGTCCCGGTGGAAAGGCCGGGGATCGCGAACGTTCCGTCGGGCTCCGTCATGGCGAGGATGTCGCCGAGGGGATTCAGCTTCGGGATAGTTCCCTCGCGCTGCAGATACACCGCCGCCGCCGGGAAGCCTTTCTGGTCGCCGTAGGGATAGGAGAGCGCGCCCTGATCGGCGGTCAGCACCTGGCCCGTAACCGTCCCCAGCAGAGGCTCCAGGATGAAATCGGCCGCCGCGGACTGCTGCAAGTCGACCCTCAGCGTTTTCGGGCCGTAGAGTAACGTTCCCGCCGCCCCCTGAAGGTTGTCTACCCTGGGCGCGGCCGTCAGATCGAAATACCGCGAGATGAAGCTGGATACCCACAGAGTATAGCTGCCGTCGTAGGCGGTCTGCGTGTTCACCAGCGCCGGGCTGTCCACGAGCGCCGGCACCGCGGTTACGGTGATATTCGGGAGGCGCTGCGCCGAGGGGCCGTAGACGGTCCCGGTGATGGACTGGCCCTGGTTCAGGTCCACGATGCCGACCTCTTTGACCTGGCCGGGGGAAAGGGTAAGCTGCGCGATTAAAGCCGGGGCGTAGTTCTGGCTGCCGGTATTAAGGAAAGCCAGGTCCCAGCTTGCCTGCTCAAAGTGGAGGTCGTAAGCCACGCCGGGCGCGAGCGGCCCCACGCGGAAAGTCCCGTCGGCTTCTATCGGCCTCTGGGAAACGCTGGCCGCGGCGACCACGTACCCGCCCTCCACCCAGGGATTGGCGATGGCATAGATCTTGAAATTAGGCGCGAGCAGGGTCGCGTTCGCCTCGGTGATAAGGGCATCCGAATTCGCGTCGCGGAGCTTTCCCGTTATGGAGCCCGCGCGCTTCAGCAGAAGCTCCAGGCCGGAGACGTCGTCCTGCAGGCCGTCGGGGGAAGTGGTGCGGTCGGGGAACGACAGCGGCCGCGCGACGTATTTAACGGGCGCTCCGGCGTCCTCCGCCTCCAGCGTATAGAAGCCGCCCGAAGGGACGCGCTCAAAAAGGTAATCCGCCGAGTTGGCGGCAACTCCCGCGCCGGGGTTCCCCAGTAAGACTTCGGCGGCGTCCACGATCTCGCCGCGCTTGTTCTTTAAGACAAGCCTCAGGCTCCTCGCGTCCGAAAGCCCCCCGTCCAGAGCTATCCTGCCGGAAACGGTGAAGCCGTCCGAGAGCGTGAACGTCACGCCCGTCCTGCTTGAGCCGGCTATGGTAATAAGCTGCTCTCTGGAAGGCACAAGCAGCTGGCCCGTGGCCCCGGCCCGGAGCGGCAGCGTTCTGACCAGATAGACGCCGTTCTGAAGGCCGGTGACGGTAAAGGTCCCGGCCGCGGTCAGGAAGCCCAGCCTCGTCCCGGCCGCGTCGAAGGTCGAGGTGGAAACCTGCGTCTGCAGCTCGCCGAATTCCCTTCTTATCGCTTCCACCCGGGCCGTCGTGGAGGAAACATTCACCGGATACCCGGCGGGAGCGTAGAACGGCGCGTTCCGGCTTATCAGCGCGTTGGTGTTGAAGAGCGGGTCCGAGATCTGGTTAATGATCTCCCCCGAGATAGAATAGGTCTCGCCGCGCAGATCCAGCGTAGCGGCGGCGGTGGAGCCGTTCACGACCGCAGCGGTGACGGCCTTCGTTCTGCCGGTCGGCGCATAGTACATCGCCAGCTCCAGCGTTTCGGTCCTGAAGCCGGAAAGCCTGAAGGTGGCGCTGGAGATACCGGCGGCGCAGCCGGGCGCCGTGCCGGCGGAGAGCGCGGTCCCGCCGCAGCGGAAGCCCGGCAGGCTTGTGGAGGAGGCCACCTCGAAGCTCCGGCCCACCCTGAGCGGATCGTCGGACTTGAGTATTATCCATTTAAGGCCGGCCAGCGTGAAGTCGGGCGCGGGAGCTCCCAGCTCCTCCTGGGGGTTCGGCAGCAGCAGCAGCCCCGCCACCGCCCCGCTCGCCTTTTCAAAAGAGAAGTTAAGGGTCGCGGTCTGGGTCAGGGTGGAAATATATACGGTCTTGGGGAACCCGCCGGGGCTCTGGAAAGCCGCGTCCGCGCTGAACGAGATATCCGCGAACAGCTGGTAGGTCGTCCCGGGCCTGAGCCCCGTTATCAGGTATTGCGCCGAGCTTGAGGAAGGCGAGGAAGAGAGGGCCACCGTTGTCCGGTTCTGGGCGGCGGTCTGCTGCGACCAGGCAGTGATCCCGACGGAAATAGGCAAAGTGGAGCCGGCCAGGGCCGCGAAGCCGGAAGTGTCGCCCGCGACGCCGACCGTGCCCCGGATAGAGCCGCCCTCTTTGAACGAAGGCAGATTAAAGCCCTGGATATCGTTGACGCCCACGCTTACCGGCCCGCTTGAGACGGAGTCGAAGCCCGGCGCCGTAGCGCGCAGTATGTAGCTGCCGGGCTCCAGGCCGGTCAGCAGATACAGCGCGCTGGTAGTGCCGGCCGGCAGGGTCGCGAGGGCCGACGCCTTCGCGGAGCCGGAGGAAAGAGCCAGCACGGACACCGTCAGCCCGGCGGGATTCGGATTGAGATTCGTGGCGGTTGAAAGTGAAATGAGTCCCGAGAGATTGACCTGCCTGTTCAGCCTGGGCAGAGGCAGCACAAGCCCGGCGGGGCCGACATAGGCCGCGCTCGACACCGAGAAATAGCCCGGCAGCCGCGCCTCTGCGGTGTAGGTGTCCAGCGTGACCTCGAACTGGAAGCGCGTGCGGAACACGAACTGCTGCAGGGAATCGTTCCACTGCCCCCCGTCGTCAAAGGTGGTTGTCCCGGCCGGGAGCCTTATCGGCTGCAGATAGTTCTTGGTCCAATCGGCGTTATACACCAGGAGCTCGCCCCATTGCTCATAAGGCTGCGTCGTGGCCCCGGTTTGCAGCGCGGGCAGCACTTCCAGGATGGGCGCGCGGGAAAGCGGGATGTTCAAAGTGGTGGAAACTCCGGCCACGACAGTTTTGGTGGAAACGGAGAGATACTGCCCCTTCGAGAAGGTGAAAGTGTAAGTTCCTACGGCGACGCCCGACAGCAGATACCGCCCGGCCGTATCGGTGTAGGTCTGCCCCGCGGACGGCCCGAAGGCCTGCACTCTGACGTCGGAAAGAGGCAAGGCGGGCGTGAGGCCCGGATCAGTGACCTGGCCCGAGACCTGGTTCACCAGCACATTTATCCTGAGGGTATCGGTTGACGCGCCTCCCGCCGAGATGAGCACGTAATAGTCTCCGGCGGGAACCGTTCGTCCGGCTTCGGAACCGAGGTTTATCCTGCCGTCCCAGGCCACCTGCCCCGGCAGCGCGCTGCCGGAACCCTGGGACTGCCAGAGGGCGGCCCCATAGGGGCGGGAAGAGATCTGCACTTTCCACGAGAGCGCCGCGTCCGCCAGGCTGAAGTTGATATAAGCCAGGTCGCCCGCGCCGTTGCCGTCGGGGGTGATGGTCATGGAGGTGCGGGCCGTGGTGAAAGCGCCGCTCGACAGGCTGACAATGCCGGAGAAAGGGTTGCCCTCAAGCACAGTTACCGCGCAATAGGCGTAGCGGGCGGTTCCCTCTAAATTGTACTCGGCCTGAATGTTTTTTGAGCCGGTGGAATAAGCCGCGGCAAATAAGGCGGCGGACGATTGCCCGGCCGCGAAGGCTATGGTCGCGGGCGTCGTGAACGCCGCCGCCGGGGAGGCGGCGAGCCGCAGATCGGCGTCGGGATCGAAAGCGCCCGTCGAGAAGCTGTAGATGCGGCCGGAAACGATAACGGCCGTGGAATTGGAAACCGCCGCCGCGCCGCCGCAGAGGTCCCGGCCCGAAAGGAGCAGGGCCTGGGAGGTAGTGTACTGAGTGAGCGTCAGGCTCAGCGGCGAGAAAGCCAGGGTAACGGCTCCGCCCGGCTGGACCGCGATGGAAGGCGAGCCCGAGAAAAGAGGAAGCACCGCCACCTTCTCTTTCTGGGCCGTGGTCACCGTAAAGACGCTGGCGCGCGCCTGACAGGGAGCGGAGAGCTTTGAAAGCGTGAACTGGACGGTGTCGCCGGGATTTAAGGACCCCGTCAGCACCTTGGCCGCGGCGGAGTATTGGCCGGCGAGAGCTTCCAGCCCCGCGGTGGCGGGATCGGCGTCCAGGGCAAGCGTCACGGTGCTTACGCTTGTCCACGACAGCGAAACATAACCGTTGCACGACGGGCAGTTGTTTTGCACCGCGCCCCAGCCCGGAGCCACGCCGAACCCGGCCAGCCCGCCGAACTGCAGGCCGGAAGACCCGACGAAGACTTTGAGACTGAAATCTATCAAGCCGCCGGCGGTGACCGTCGACACGGACGCGGCCGCGGCTCCGGAGCCCGCGCACCCCGCCGCGGAGCAGCCGGGGTCGTAGATGGTCATATTCTTTCCGGCGGCAGTCCCCTGCCTGGGAACGAAGACGGCTTCAGCGCCCTGGTTATTCGGCGCGTAGAGGCCCGCGGCTTCGCCGGCGTCGAGCGCGGCATTGGAGTTCAGGTCGATGAACGCGCGCATGAAATAGGAGAGGTTTCCGGGGACGCTGAAAGAATAGGCGCCGGTGATACCCGTAGAGATGGCCGCCACCGGCTGGCCCGAGAAGGCCGAATTATTGAAAACTTCGATGCGCAGCGACCCGGTCTGCGCGCCCGTGTAGAAAGTATTGCCGGAGATGGTCCCCAGGTGCGCCGTGGAGGCCACAAGGACAGCGAAATTAATTCCCGTCAGAGCCGCCCCTGAGGCCGGGTTGAAAGGAACGGGCGAAGCCCCGCCGTAAAAGCCGTAGTCCTCGCCCGTCGCGGGCTTCAGGCTTTGATTCATGTCCACAAAGCCCGCGGCGTAGAAAGTGGTCCCGGGCTGAATGCCGGTAAGGCTGTAGCTCCCGGCCTGCGCGAGCTGGGCGGAAACGAGCAGATTCGCCGTAGTGAAAATATCAGTGGAATCAAAAACCCCGACCACTATCTTTCCGCCCTGCGTGCCGGCATAAGAAACCGCGCCGGAAACGCTCACGGGTGCGGCTACATATACCGCGGGGGAATTTGAAACAAAACCCCTGTTGCCCGAGGGCTCGATCCCTTTGACGGCGAAGTAGACCGTGGCGCCGTAAGGCAGCCCGCTTAAGATCTGGGTCTCCGCCGCGCCAGCAGCGAGCGGTATGAAACTCTGGGCGTAAACCGCCGCCGTATCAAAACCTATCTCGGAAGTTATCGGGCCCGTAGTGGAATAGGCTATCCTGTAGCCCGAAGCATTTCCGGCTTGCCCGTCCGCCCCCGGCGCCGTCCAGGTGAGGCCGGCCTCGCCGTACGCGGCTCTTTTCTGGACAGTGAGGTTCAGGATCGTAGCCGGGTAGTATCTTATGGCCTGATGCCCCTTGCGGAGTTTCTTCGTCGCGCCCGTTGAGACGGACATCACGCCTGCCCCCGACGTGGCGTTCATCGCCTTTGTAGCGCCCGCCGAGCGCTTCCCCCCCATAGCCACGGTATTGCGCTGTATCTTCTTAGTCGTCCCCGCCAGCTCCGCGCCAAAAACGGACCCGAGCGCCAGCCCCGCCACAACAAAGGCCGGAACAGCGCTTCGCGCAATAAATTTCAAAACAGTTCTAAAATACATATCCTCTAATCTGTAATCCTTAATCCTTAATCCTTAAAGCCTTTACTCCGGTATTTGTCTGAATAAGCTGTTTTGACGCCTTGCTGTCGCCTGTCGGAACAAGCACTACGCCGTAGACCTGCCCGTTCTTCCCAAGCCGCAAAGGCGAAGTAACAGCCCCGGGCGCCTCGCAGGCAATGGTCAGCACCGTCGTCCCGTCAAAGACCCGGTAGCCGCAGTCAATATACACGCTGCCGGAAGAATTAGTTTTAGTGCTGCCCAGCACGACATAATCGGTGTATACACCGTAATTGTTTATCGCGGCGGCACGGGCATAGTAAGTCGCGCCCGATGTTAATCCCGTGAAAGTTGCGGACGCGTTGTAGGTATCGGAAGACGCTGTTATCGGCGTAAAAGCCGCCATAGTCGAGATCTGCGCCCGGTATAATGTGGCGGAGGGGTTCCCGTTCGCCAGCCAATTAACGGTAAAGGTTGACGCATATACCGGAGCAAACACGGGAGAAGCAGCGGCGGGGATGGCAGCCAGCGTATAAGTGGAAACCACGGCGGTTTCAGCCGTCTCTATACCGGCGGCATCGCGGGCCTTGGCTTTAAAACTGTACTGCGTATTAGGAGTAAGACCGGTGAACGACGACGCTACGCCCGGATCATATTCCTCATTGGTATTCAAGAAACTACCACCGCTGGGAATATCCGCCGGAGCATTGGGAGTTCCCCCCGCAACATACAGCTTGCCACCTATTACTCCGGCAGGCGTTACATAACGGGCTGTGGGCATTACCGCTTTTGTATTCCAGGTATTGGACGCAGGGTCATACTCCTCGTTGTTATTCAAGGGACTCCCACCATTCAATCCACCCACTGCATACAGCTTGCCTCCTATTACTCCGGCAGCTAAACCAGCCCGGGCCGTGGGCATTACAGTTCTTGTCGCCCACGTATTGGCCACGGGGTCATACTCCTCATTGGTATTATAGTAAGTACTCCCGTTCATCCCCCCCACGGCGTACAACTTGCCGCCTATTACACCCGCAGGCGAACCCCAACGGGGCGTGGGCATTACAGCTTTGGCTGTCCAAGTATTTACAGCGGGGTCATACTCCTCGTTGGTATTCAATGCACTGCTACCATTAACACCCCCCCCCACGGCATATAGCTTGCCGCCGATTACGCCCACAGACAATGCATTGCGGGCCGTGGGCATTACCGCTTTTGTACTCCAGGTATTGGACGCAGGGTCATACTCCTCGTTGGTATTCAAAATACCACCCTCATTCTTGCCTCCCACCACATACAGCTTACCGTCTATTACTCCCGCAGACGGCCACCCACGGTCCGTGGGTATTACTGCTTTTGTCTCCCAAGTATTGCTTGCTGGGTCATACTCCTCGTTGGCATTCAAGTAACTACTCCCATTATGTCCACCCACGACATACAACTTACCACCTATTACTCCGGCAGCATATGTCGCACGAGCTGTGGGCATTGGCTCTTTGGTGGCCCAGGTATTTCCGCTGCGCCAGGGTTGATATACGTCGTTCACGGCCACGGCCACGCCAGACAAGCCTGTTTCAAGCCCCGTAAACGCGGGCGTAGGGGCGTAGCCGGAAGCCACGATAGTAGTGCTGGAAATTTCGTCGAAATAAATACCTGTGGGTGTTTCAATGCCGGATGCGCCGCCGTTCCACGATACTTTATTATTGGGGTCGTAATCATAAGCCTCGCCCCACAAGGCGCTGGCCGGGCTGCCGCTGAAGTTCCAATTCAAGCCCGAATCCGCCCCATCTACGCGCACATTATAGGCGGAGGCATAACCGGCTGAAGAGCGCGACAGGTTAAAGGCCACATTATTGGAAGTGGCGTTGGAAGTAAGAGCGCGGGCCGTAATATAGGTATTAGTGCCGGAGGCGAAGCCCAGATAATCAAAAGTGGAAGACGAGATGGTCACGCCCTTATTCCCGGAAAGCTGTATGCCGTCCGAGTCCATATTGGTGAATGAGGAGTAAGCGGCGATGAAAGCGCCTGAGTCAACAAAGGTGTAGTAGGTGGAGCCGGAGCCTAACCAATCTATCAAGGTGTTGGCGCTGCCGTCGCTCTTGCCGCGCAGGACAAGGCCGCCTGTTGCGTCCACCTCCAGCTTTGAACGCCCATTGTTAAAGGAAGAAGCTGCGGGCCCGAACAGCAGTTTCTTCTGTTTATTGGCGTCGTTAGAACCGGCGATCAGGGCGAAGTCCAATATGTCGCCCTCTTGAGGTGAGCCCCCCTGAGTGAAGCTTAAATTGAACTGTGAATTGCCGGCCGGCACGGGCATATTAACCTGAGTACCGGTGAAAGTCTTCATATCCGCGCCGGTGGAAGAGCCGTCCACATGCCAAGCCCCGGAGCGGTAGTTTACAGTGATAAGTTGTGAGACCGCATATAAGTCGGAAGTGTATGACACTGCGGCGGAGTGCCCCGTACCGCGCATAAGCTTAGGCACGGTGGCAGTTGAGGCATAAAGCTGCATCGCATAATCCAGCGTCAGCGTTGACCCGGAAATTTGGTAATTTCCCCATATCCGCACCGTCCCGGTATCCGCGTCCTGGTTGTAGGAGAGGAGGTAATTGCCGGGTGTGTTTATGCCGACTGCTGAGACGCCCACGGCGGGGTTAACGCGGGTTCCCTTGAGTGTGAGGACCTTAACGCCCGTGGTGAAAAAGCCGACCTCACCTGTGGTGTTTGGCCTGCTGAAGCCGGCCCCATCGTAGCCCAGGTTGCCTCCGACAAAGTTGAAGTTGGCGGCATAATTTATGGGGTAAATGCCGTGACCGTTAGAGTAGGAATTGTTCCCGATGAAGGTGCTGTTGGAGGCGGCGTCTAGGGATATCCCGTAGAACGGGTTGGAGTAGGTATTGTTCCCAGTAAGGATGTTGTTGTTGGAGTTATTGAAGAGGAAAATGCCGACCTGCGTATTGGAGTAGATATTATTTTCCGTCAAGGTGTTATTGTCGGAGGAGTCGTAGAAATAAATACCGTAGTAAGTATTGGAGTAAACGTTATTCCTTAGCAGGAGGTTATTATCGGAGTAGTAGAGGTAAAGGCCGTAGCTTGAGTTGGATTGGATATTGTTTCCTGTCAGAATGTTATTATGGGAACCGGTGAGGAGAATGCCGTTGTTTGAGTTGGCGTAGAAATTGTTTCCGGTCAGGGTGTTGTAGAGAGCCAGGTAAAGGTCTATCCCATTATACCCGTTGCGAACGGTGGAGCTTGATATTGAGCCCCGCGTCAGTGCACCGTCGAAGGTGATGCCGTATTTGGAGGCGAGATTAGCCCCAAGGTATGAGAACTCGCCGTTGGTAAGCGCAAAGCTGGTAGTGTTTTGAGCAAGGTTTTGTATATACGCGCTGTTCCCCCCGGCCCCGGCGACGACAGGGCCCGATGAGCGCACTAAAACATTACGGGTTAAGTTGGAAATGATGATGGGGGTTCCGGCCGAAAGCGTACGGGCCACGCCAAGCGGTCCGCCTGACCAGGTCACAGTATAAAGATTACTGCCGGTAACGCTTAGAATAGTACGGCTGTCTGTGGTCGCGGGGCCGCTGCCGGTGGTTGGGCCTATAGTAATAACATCCCCCGCCTTCCAACCGACGGTAGAGGTAGAGCCATATACAGTGAGGTATGTAGCCGACGTGCCGATACTGGCGGTTGCGAACGCGTACGGCGTCTTGGTAGAACCCCGCACTGTAAAATTCCCGCCGTTGTTAACAATAAGCCCGTACTGCCCGGCATAAGTGCCAGAGGAAAGCACCAGGTGGGCATTAATGGCCGACGGGATGGTATCGGCCTCATTGCCGTAATCCAGCGTCCCGCCCGCGTTCACATTAATATCGCCCCCCACCAAAGTCCAGCTTGAGCTGACCACCCGGCTAGCCATCAATCTTCCGTTAATCGTAGCTGTAGACGAAACCGCGTTCATAATATCCAAAACAACATTATGCCCGGTGGCGATGGTGACGGCTTCAGTAGAAGTCGGGACCGTCCCCGAATTCCAGGTAGTGGGATCGGACCAAGGGCCGGATTTTACGCTGGTGATGCCGAAATCCCAGCCTGTATTGTTATTCCCGGAATTGAGTGAACTCCTGGCGCTTACAGTATTCAGGTTAGCGTTGGAATCCTTTATATCCGCGTAAGTCACAGTCTGCGGGCCGTTCGGGAAACTTATGTACCACTTGCTGGCGTCGACGGAGGAACGCAGTTTAACGGGGTTTCCCGGCAGACCGGCAACTGAGAACACATTTGTCACCGTCTGACTGGAGCCGGCGGCAAAAGTTATTGTTTTCCCCGCCGCATTGGAGGTTAAGGAATAAAAAGTATTGTTCCCGGTAATGGCGGCTGTTGCCGCGCTGTTTTCAAAAGCGACCGTAGAGGCCCCGGCGTCAAAGGTCCCCGAGTTCAGCCAATCTCCGGAAACTCCAATTCTTGAACTGCCGCCGCCCAGGACGCCGTTAGCGTTGATAGTTATGGTTGAAGTTATGAAATCGGCGTTGTTTAACGAGAACGCGGAATTATTAGCGGTGAAATCGGCAAAAGCGCGGCCCACCGGCAAAAGCAAAAGCGCCATTGCCGACAGTACCCCGACCGCTATCTTCTTCGCCCGTCTCGTCATATTATTCCGGTGACACCGCACCTGCTCCCGAATCCCGCTTTAATTTAAACCAGCCTGTCCCTTTTTCTCACAAATGCGCCTTTCCATCCAGTTCTGTTTCTATTTCCTTGATAGTAGGCAAACTTGACTTGAGACCTTCCGGCAATGAACGTGTGATCTGTGTTTTCCATTGCGCAATGCTTATTGGTTTTATATATCCGCGCAAAGCATACTCCGCCATCATTTTATTCTTCTGTTTTACCAATAGCAGTCCTATCGTCGGTTTATCATCGCTATGGCGCAGCACATCATCAACCACGTTCATATACATATTCAACTGGCTTACATGTCCCGGTTCAAGTTTCCCCGCCTTGAGCTCTATAACCACATAACAGCGCAGCTTGAGGTGATAAAACAGAAGGTCTATATAAAAATCACTGTCTCCAAGCTCAAGATGCACCTGGCGGCCTACGAAAGCAAATCCCTGGCCAAGCTCCAGAAGGAACTTCTGGATGTGGTCGATCAGAGACTGTTCCACCTCTTTTTCACGGCGCGTATCCGCCGTGCCGAGAAAATCAAAAAGGTACGGGTCCTTAAATATCTGCCGGACCATATCGGAATCCGCCGGCGGCAGAGCAACCGGGAAATTATTAACGGCTTTTCCTTCACGCTCATGGGCGCGGGTTTCTATCTGAATAACAAGAACATTGCGGCTCCAACCATGCTCCGCGGCTTTCCGCGCGTACCAAATACGGGAAAGTGGCTCCTTCAATTTATCAAGAAGCGTGATATTGTGGTACCAGGTAATTTGTGCAAGTGCCGCTTGCACAAATGACTTTTCCGGCCAGGCCGAAGCAAAAGCGCGCATATACTTAAGATTACGCGGTGAAAAGCCCTTCATGTCAGGGAATTCTTTACTAAGATCGGCCGAGAGCCGGTCTATCACTTTAGCCCCCCAGCCTTCTCCACGCTGCTTGTTTAATATGCTTTGCCCGATATCCCAATACAAAAGCACCAAAGCCGAGTTGCCGGCCATGATAACCCGCAGGCGTTCACCGCGGATACGCTCCTTAAGGGCGGAAAGTAAGGCGGCATAACTGGCCGGCGTCGCCGCCGTTGCCGGAGCCACCGGGAAGAGCACGTCTTTTTTCCTCTCTCCCATATGCAGGCGACTATTTGCCAATTCACTATCCGCTTTTCCAATAACGGACTTTTTAGATTTTCTTAATGACATAAAACCTTCTCAACACCGCTTTTTTTTCAACCGCTTACCGCCATACTTTATCCAGCCCCGCCGGGAACAAAAAAGCTGCAATACCTTAGATAAAAATCCGTTTCATAAAATCTTCGCCCTGCCTGCCGCGCATCTCCACCTTCATTTAGAACTCAGTCTATCCCTTTTTTTCCGCCGCCATACTCTCATCGCCGCCCAGAATTCTTCCCGATAATTTCCATCACAAAAACTCAATTACTAAGACTTTAAGCAACGTCCCCCCATTTAAAACGGGTACCTGATGATTACGATACCGGAGGCGCCATTGCCGCCTGGGGTTGAATTGGGAAGCGATGCTCCGCCGCCGCCGCCGCCGGTATTTGCGGGCGCGGCACCTGCACTGGCGCCGCTGCTTGTCGCTCCATTGCCGCCGCCTCCCATACCACCAAGGCCGCCTGTTGCTGCACTGCCGCCGCCGCCGCCACCACCACCGCCATAATATGTGGCTGCTCCGGAAATAGCAAATGATAAACCATCACCGCCTGCGCCGCTGGGAGAGGTATCAGCAGTTGTTTTTGATCCGCCCGCACCGCCCGCACCGCCGCCGCCGCCCGCGCCTTGAGGAGGTGTAATGGTTCCGGAACCGCCGGCATAGCCTTGACCCGAGGTACCAGCGCTGGAAGTCCCGTCCGTCGAGCCGCCGCCGGAACCGCCGTTTCTGCCAGTGTAAATACCTCCCGACCCGGCAGCTCCGCCGCCGCCGCCAATAGCAGTAATTGCGGCAAATACTGAATTACCGCCATCAGACCCGGCCGAGGTTATTGTCGTCCCACCGGCACCACCAGCGCCGATAGTTATAGAGTAGGGTTGTGGAGTAACGGCATATGAAGCATTATAAATTACCCCGCCAGCCCCACCGCCGCCGCCCACATAGCCGCCACCACCGCCGCCGCCGGCGACTACTAGGACTTCAATATTGCCGCTGGTGTTGACTGTAAGCGTGCCGCCGCTTGTAAAGGTGTGAATGTGATATGCTCCAGAAACGGATTCGGTGCCGCCTGTCGCATAAACCGTATAGGTGAAACCGCCTGTCTGCGTAGCCGAGCCTGAGTCGCGGTTCGTGACCGTCACATTTTTAGCGCCGCTGGTAGCGCTTGCCGGCGTAGTTGCGGTGATCTGTGTGGCTGAATTCCAGGTGAAGCCGGTTGCCGGGACGCCTCCGATGGTTACAGCTAGGCCGGCTGCATTAACAAAATTAGTTCCCGTAATTGTAACAACCGTTCCCTGCGGTCCGGAAGCGGGGCTTATGCTCGTTATTGTCGGCGAAAGGTAAGTGAAACCACCTGTCGACGTGGTGGAGCCGGTGTCGGGGTTTGTGACTGTTATATTTTTCGCACCGGGAGAAGCATTTACGGGCGTGATCGCGATTATCTGCGTGGCCGTGGCCGAGTTAACTGTTGCCGCTACTCCGTCTATCGTTACACTCAAACCAGGGACAAAGCCGGTTCCCGTAATCGTAAGGACTGTTCCCTGCACTCCGGAAGAAGGGTTTACACTTGCGACTGTGGGCAAGGGGTTGTAGGTGAAGGCGTTAGTAACGTACTGTCCGTCGGGGTTTGTTATTTTTACTTCTTTTGCGCCGGCGCTATTTGCGGGCGTGGTTGCTGTAATTTGCGTGACGGAAACAACTGTAACAGCGGTAGCCGCGACACCGCCTATGAGTATCTCGGGACCAAGAACGAAGCCAGTGCCGTCAATGGTGATAGCGGTACCGCCTGTGACGATCCCGTTAGCTGGGCTTATTGAAGTAATTGTGGGCGGAGACTGGTTGCCGAGTTGTTTCCAGGCTGAGCCGTTGCAGACGTAAAGTTGGCCGCCGTACCAGCGGAAGGTGCCGGGCATATTAGCAACGCAGCTCTCACTGACACTTCCTATTTTAATACCGCCGGCTACCTCCAGCCTGGCAAGAGGGTTCGTAGTGCCGATGCCCACTCTGGCGTTTTTGACTATGAAGGTGGAGCCGCCTACTGAAAATTCCGAGCCGGCAACTGTGGCGGTCCCGCTAGTTACGAAATTACCGGCGGAAGCGAAACTGGTAATAGTATTAGCATCCTTGTCCTGGATAATAAATTTCCCGCCGACCGACTTCAGCTTCAGCTCTACATCTTCCGTAGAAAAAGCATAACCGGCAATGCCAAAAAGCAGGCAAAGGCCTAAAAGACTCCTGGTTAATATCGCTTTTCTCATAAACGTCTCTGTCTTACTTCTACTAATCCCGCAAATGATCAAATCCCGAAATCACGGGCCTCCACGCACGCAGCGTGCGAAGCTGCTGCTAGTCTTACCGTAGTAGTACATGTAGCCATTGAGGAAGACCACGCCCCACGCGTAGGCAGTACTCGGCACATCGGTGGTAGACGTCCAGTAAAAATTCCCTGTCTGTGTATTCGGGAAGTCGATGCTTATCTTAGCAGGGGAGGCTGTACCGTAATCCACTATACTTACAAGTTCCTTTATATTCGGCAGACGCCAATCACTATAGCCACCGGGGGTAGTTAATCCGGTGCATTGAGATAAAGCCGCAGCCCATACATACATCCCGGCGGTGCCGGTACAAGAAGCATCATTATTCTGACCCTCAGAGCATTTTTTCCACATCAGACCTGTTCTGTTGTCGGTTATAGTAAAGTCGCCATTATCTGTGTAATAGGGCTGGGTGGCGGTGGGGTTATAGGACCCGTCCTGTTCGGCGTCCGCGCCGTGAGCGGGGCAGGTTATTACGGTGCCGGCTCCGTCGTAGCAGAGCGTCTGCCCGGTGTCGGGCAGTTCATGACCCGAACCGCCTACCAGGCTGCCCGTTTTGCGCCCTCCTCCGGCATAGAATGTTTTTCCCAGCAAGGTGTCCGACGCAACAGCGGTGGCGTCGTTCGGATCATTGTCGTCAACATCAATGGCGTCGGTTATCCCGTCGCTGTCATAATCGCTGACCAGAGGTTTCCACACCGCGCCGTTCGACACATAAGGCTTCCCTACAGTAGTGTTAAAAATAATAGTGCCGGGGATCCCCGCCGGCGAGGGTGTCGATATGCTTACGTAGTTCCCCACCCTTACCCCCCCATTCACATCCAGCGCGGCCACAGGCGCCGTAGTTCCTATCCCGACGCGGCCGCCTTTGATAATGAAGGTTGACCCGCCTACTGAAAATTCCGAGCCAACTACCGTAGCGGTCCCGCTGGTTACAAAATTTCCGGCGGAATCAAAAACTGCGATGGTTTTAGCGTCTTTATCCTGGATGATGAATTTCCCGCCTACCGACTTCAGCTTCATCTCCGCGTCCTCCGCTGAATAAGCAAAATTGGCAGCACACAACCCCAAACACATTCCCAACAAACCCTTACCCCATATCGCTTTTTTCATAAAACCTCTCCCATAGGGGACGTTGCTTAAAGTCTTAATATTCATAATCCGGCGGCTGATCAATCTATTCTTAGCCACATCTGTCCGGTCTCCGGCACGGTGGGGTCGGCGGTCCTTGTTTCAAGGATAAAGCCGCCGGTTGCTTTTATGGCCCCGCCGGTAACTTCCAGCTTAGCCGCAGGGGCCGTAGTCCCGATGCCGACATTGCCCGTGGCAATAATAGACAGCGCTTCATTGGTAGTCCCGTTTATTGTCCCATCTGTAGCGTCAAGCGTAGTGCGGGGCACTCCGGTGGCATCGGATTTGATACGAAGGCTGGAGAGCCATTGCCCGGTTGGAACACCTATTTGTATTCCAAAGTTCTGATTATTCGAGTAACCGCCGGCACGCACATCTAATTTAGCCGCAGGAGCCGCCGTCCCGATGCCTACGTTGCCGGCGGCAACTACGAGACCGGAAGAGATCACTACACCGGGCAGCACCGCGCTCTGCGCCGTAAAAGAGGTGGCGGAAGAGAAGGTGTTCGCCCCTGTGAAAATCTGAGTGCCCGCCTTGTAAACATCACCGCCGGTTAAACCGGTCAGCCCGGAGCCGTCGCCCACGAATTTGGAAGCCATCAGAACGCCGGTGGCAGAGACGGAGGACACTATTATGCCGGTAGAATTCCGCCAGAGCTGGGCCATGTCCGTTGGCAAGGACCCCGCTGGCACCACATCCAACCTCGCCGCCGGGGCCGTAGTCCCGATGCCGACATTGCCGGTGTTATTCAATGTAAGGTAAGCCTGACTCCCGACGCCGAGCTGCACGGCGTTGCTTCCCTGCAGGACCATGGCGCGGGATAATTCATTTGTAAAAATAGTCATAGCGCCGGAAACATAGCCGAGATAGCCGTGGTCCACGTCGCCGGTCTCGTGGAAATTTAAATACGCGCTGTTTGTGCCTTCAAGCCTGCCCACTTCGGCAACTCCGACAATGTGCAGATTGGACAGCGGCTTAATGGTCCCGATGCCGACCCTGCCGCTGGCAACATAGACGTTAGTGCTGAACGTTACACCGCTGCCGTCGGTGGTGAGGACGTTTACGGAGATACTGGAAACCCCCACGATATTAAAGCCGCTCATTTTCAGCGTGGTAGTGGCAATATGGCTGCCAAGGTTGTCGCCGCCGCCGGTTATGCCGGTCAGGCCCGAGCCGTCGCCGAAATACTTTGAGGCCGAGCTGAAGCCCACGATATACACATTGGTGGAGATCCGCACGCCGCCGCCTATCCCTGCGCTGGTTTCAGAGGATACTATCACGTTATTGCCCAGGCGCAGAAGCGCCGCACTTATGCCGCCGCCGGTGGCCGTGTACGAGGACATTGTGACCGACCCGCCGCCGCTTATCTGGTTGGCGCCCATCAGCAGGGTGGTGGTAGCAATGTGGTTGCCAAGGTTGTCAGCCGTGGTGATGCCGGTCAAGCCCGAGCCGTCGCCGACATACTTCGCAGCGGAAATAAAGCCCGCTACATGGACATTTGTTGACACATTTATACCCGCGCCCACGGCGGCGGAGGTTTCGGGGTAAATAATGCGGGCCGAGTCGCCGAGAACCAGGGCGGCCTGGGTGCCGCGCACTGTTATGGAGCCGTCCTGCACGTCGAACTTTGAGACAGCGGAGGAAGGACTTACAAGGCCGACCCCCACGCTGCCGTTGGCGCCGACGCTTATTCCTTCGCTATTGCCGTCGCCGGAGAGCCAGTAGTTGTTGAGCTTAATATTCTGGGTCGCCGAGTGATCGCCGAGATTATCTCCCGCGGCGCTGGCCAGGCCGCAATCGCCGCTTTTAACCTGAAGTTTTCCGAAGTCATCAGCATAAACGCAGCGGGGGCCTACGCCGGCCAGGCTGGCGAAAGCCAGGGGGTTTGCGAAGGTCTTGTCACCGGCGATGGTTTGAGTGCCGGTGAGCTTGACCATTGAACTGTCCAGCGTAGAAGTAGCCAGCTGCACGTCCTGATACACGGCCTTAGCGGCCAGGTCCACTCTTAAGCTGGTCGTGTCCACGGCCACAGTATTGAGCCTCCCTGACAAAAGATTGTCGGCGTTGCCGCGATTTGTCAATTCGGCCGAAAGATTGTTCGCTATCGTAGTAGTAGCCAATTGCACGTCCTGATACACAGCTTTTGCGGCCAAAGCCGGGGTAAGCCCGTTCACCGCGGTCTGCGGGATGGCGTCGGTGTTGAACACCGGGTTCGCGGTAAATGTTTTTATGCCGGTTATGGCCTGCGCCGCGCTGAGCAGCTCGATATTAGCGGAAAGGCGGGCATCGGGAACCGTACCGATAGCAAGATTGCCGGCATTGAGACCCGTAAGCATGGCTCCCGAACCGCTATAAAGGCCGGCGGTCACTGTGCCGAGAGGCATGTAGAGGCCGGAACTAAGGGTCACGCTATAGCCGTTCACCGACTGCCCGGTGACGGTAAGCGAAGAGATACCAAGTACCTGGAACCCAGCCATATTAAGAGGCTGAGTTGCGGTATGGTTGCCAAGGTTATCGCTGGCGCCTGAAATGCCGGTAAGACCCGAACCGTTGCCTATGAAGTTCACCGCGATAACGCTGCTTACATTGATGATGGGGAAATTCGCCATGTTCAGCGTGGTGGTGGCGACATGGTTGCCCAGGTTATCGCTGCCGCCGGAAATGCCGTCTATCTGCGCCTTCAGCGTGGTCGTATCAATAGCTACGGCCGAGGCGACGGCCTTCGCCGCCAGCGCAGCGGTTAAACCGCTTATCCTGTCCTGCCCTATCGCGTCCACGTTGAACACGGGATTCGAGCTGAATGTTTTCACGCCGGTTATAGTCTGGGCGGTGAAGGTGTCCACGAAGGCGTCATAGGTCCTGCCCGCAAGCTGATAGGTGTTCATTGAATAAAGCACGGAATTGAAAGGCTGGCGGGGGCTGAGCACTTCGGACCCAACTTTCACTTCGAGGAAAGCGGAAGAGGAGACCGCCACGGAATACTGGATAGGCGTGACGGAGCCCAGCACCACTTCCACGGCGCCGTTCACAGCTGAAACGCCGGGCTGAAGCTCCGTCCAGAGAGCGGCCCCGCCTGTCGGCACATTATATAAGGAGAAGGTAAGGTCGTAAGGGCCGTTGAGCGGATTATTCGAGAGGTCGGTAAGCCTCGCCTGGAAGTTGACGGTCTGGGGAGGGTTCGCCCGGGCGGGCCCCGCCGCGCACACCGGCAGCAGAAGGCAGAATAAAATAAATTTAAAATTCCTGAATAAATGGCGCATACCGGTCTCCTTAGTATTCATAGCCGAAGCCGAGCCTGTAATTTGTCGTCGTGAAGTTATAGCTGTAAAGCCTTTCGAAATTCTGGTTCGAAGTCTGCCTGCCGTAGCCGAACTGCGAGGTCCAGACGAAGTGCGGGGCGATGGGATAGCTTACCCCGAGGCCCAGCACCGCCTCGTTCTGGTAAATATTATCGCTCAGGTAAAGCCCTGAGGAATTCTGCGCCACCCGGCCCTGATAGCCCACCCGGCCCAGCGAAACAGATAAATTCAGCTCCAGCGGGCGCTCTTCCTTTAGTTTACGATAGAGGCTAAGCTCAACGCCAGCCCTGAGCGAAGTGGAATCGTAATAATCCTTAAGGAACCTGAGCCGCTGGGCGTCGTAGCTGTTCTGGTTCGATTTATTGTAGCCGGCCGACAGCTTCACGCCGCTCACGGCTTTCCAGCTCCCGGAAAGTTCGCGGGGGAGCCTCCAGGCCAGGTAGAGCTGGTTGGCAAAATCGGCGCGGGTGGAATTCCTGAAATCCCCCGCCCGGTTAACCACGTGCTGGTCGGGGAAGAGGCGCAGGGTGGTGACCAGGTTCCCCTCGGCGTAGGTCCGCCACGGCCCCTGCATAGTGCCGCCGAAAGTGAGAGAGTGGTTGGTCGAATCCAGGACCGAGCGCCCGGCCAGCTCCCGGGCCATGGCGTTCCCCTGGGAATCTTTGATAAGGGATTCAAGGGAAGCGAAGTTCACAAATCCTATGCGGTAAAAATCATAGCCTATTCTAAAGGTGAACGGGTCCTTATAGGCATATTCCCCCTCGAGAGAAAAGCCGGGGCGGCGGTAATCGAAAAGGCCGTTCCCCCAGGATTCGTCCCGGGTCTCTTTAAGGAACTCCCACTTGTAGCCCACGCCGGGCTTGAGCTTCCATTTAGAAGTGAGCTGGTAAATGCCGCGGACGGCCAGGGAATGCGACATCCTTTCCTGGAAGAGCGTGCCGCCCCCCACCAGGTCGGCCACCTGCTTCGTCCCCTGATACTGAGAGGAAAGCACGGGGACGAGGGTCCACCGGGCCAGTTTTTCATGCCTGATGACCATGGAGCCCAGCACGTTCAGGTTGCCGGAAAGATTGCCCTTCTCGCCCTTGAAAAAATACTGCCCGCCATTAAACTGTACCGCCAGGTAAGGCTGAATATTCACCTGCGAGACGGCGTCTTCATATTCCGTCAGGCCCTCGAAGGGCGCCTCTTCGGTTTTTTCGGCCGCCGGCGCTTTAGTATGCGGCGCGGGCCGGTCATCCTCGGGAGTCCGGAGCTCCACAGCTTTCCCCTCCAGCTCCGATCTTTCAAGCCAGGCGTCCAGCCTGATCGTTTTTTCCTCTACCGTCTCGTCGAAGGTCCAGCCCTTTAGGTCGAGCTGCTGCCCCTCCGCCCTGAAGACCCTGAGGGCGGTCCCGCCCGGCTTAAGCCGCTTTATCTTGACGAAATCAGCCTGGCCGACCTGGGCCCGGGAATAAATAGTGATGCCCCGCGAACCGTCCACCTCCGTGCCGGCGGGATTGGACAGGGTCACGTTCCCGCGCCCGACGATAAATTTATAATACTCGCCGGGCTGCGCCGGCCTGACGCGGGCCGGGGAATGCCCGGTGGAGAGAAACGTGCCTCCCCGGTCCACCAGAATCCCTTCCGGGCACACGCTCAGCGTGCCGTTGGAAAGCTCAAGGGCGCCGCCGAACCCCACAAAGAGACCGCGGCCCGCGGTAAGGGAGCCGTCGCGGAGGTCCAGTTTCCCCCCCTCTACATTCACGCTGCCGGCCACCTCCAGCTTTGAGGCCTGGAGCCTGACGCTTCCTTTATAGGCGGTCGTCATGGCAAAGGAGGAAAGCGCGACATTGAGGTCCCAGTCGCAGTCCTTGGAGGAGCGCTTGCCGAAAAGCGCATAATCGTTTCCGCCGGGCGCCCTGTCCGTGCTCCAGTTCATGCCGTCCGAGGCTTTGGCGGTTGCCCCTTCCCCCGTCCACCTGACCGCGGCGCCGAAAGCCGCCGGGCGGCAAACCGCCGCCAGCAGGCACAGGAGCAAAAATCTTTTCGTCCTCATTGCACCAGCCCCGATTGAATAAGGATCTTCGGCTCCACCACCAGGTCGATCTTGCGGCCGCCGAAGAAGCTTGAAGTGATAACCTGCTGGAAGTTCCACTGCAGCAGGGCTTCCTTGTACTGCGGCCCGGTGGTCACGCCCGCGAAATTCTCAAGGCTCGCCGTCTTGCCGTCATTGTCGATGATGTAGTTATCGTACTGGGTGAAATCGTCCCCCGTGCCGTAGGTCTCCAGGATGCGGTTGTGCAGGAAGGTGCCGTCGGGGAAGCTGGTCTCGATATTATAATTGCCGTTGCCGCCGAAAATGGCGGTCGTGACCTCGGAGCTGAGATAGCTCTGCACGTTGGGCGCGACGGGCGTCCAGGCGTAGGTCTGGGTGCCGTTGTACTTTATGGAATAGTTGTCGAAAAGAGTTTTATAGAAGGCCCCGGCCACGGGCACGAAGCTGTCCGAGGCGGAATCGAAATAAGAGGCGACGTCGTCGGCCAGGTCGAGGTTGCCGTTGATGTTCACGGGGTGGCCCCCCGAGGCGTTCTCCTCCACCATGTCTAGCGTGTTCGATCTGCCGGTCTGGTAGGAAGTCAGATACCAGTCGGGGGTGCCCGGCGTGCCGCCGAGCTGCCTCAGGGCGGCGCTCAGGTCGACGGGCAGCGCCGCGTTGAACGTCCCCTTGTAGAAAAAATAATCCAGCCGGCTTTCCCGCTTATTGAGGACCACCAGCTTGAACTGGTCGGCTGCGGGCCTCATCACGTACTCCTCAAGCTGCACGCGGTTCCCGAAAACGTCGATAAGGGATTTTCCCTGCTGGTACTCGGCCAGCTTTATCTCCTCGGCGGCGGCGCTCAGCACGGCCTCCTTGGACATCGCCAGCCCCACTTCCTTCGTCAGCGTCTCCCGGCCGGCCTGGTGCTCGCTCTCAAGCAGCAGCGAGATCCGCTGCGGCACGCCGAGGCCTTCAGGGGTGACGGAAAGCCTCCGGCCTTCCTGGAGCATCAGCTCGTTCCCCAGGTTATCCTTTACCGAGAGCGTCCCGCGGAAAAGGTCCACCAGCGTCCGGGAGGTCACCGGGTCCACCTCCAGCGAGAACTCCGTGCCCCGCACGGCGCAGACCGCCGTCGGCGTCCTTATTTCAAATTTATTGGAATGTTTCTTAACCCAGACCCTGAACTTTCCGTAAAAGAAGTCCAGCGCGGTCCCCACGGTGCTCTCTTTCGAGAGTTTAAGATACGAGCCGGGCGCCAGCCTTATCCTGGAGCCGGTATCCATGATTATTTCTACCACGGAAGCGCGCCGGGTCCGCACTTCGTCACCGTCGGCCAGCTGCGGCAGAGCGTCGCCTTCCAGCCGTTTCCAGTCCCGGGCCAGGGTGTTTTTATGCTCCACCTCTCCCTTGTAGGAAACGACAGAGGCGCACCGCGCGTTCTGCGAGAGCAGGAGCGCCGCTGCGGCTGAAATAATAAGGTGCCTGATGGACATCCCCCTCCGCTCCTAAACCCCCGCGTAAGGTCTGTTAAACTAATCTTATATAATGCTCTCTGCCGTGTCAATAATGGAAAGGAGCTCCCGGGTTTAGCGTGGGTACGGGCCGGGCATGGGGTTGCCCTGGAGCCGCTTTGGGGAGGGGGGCCCCGCTTCGGGGGGAACCGCGCTGGGCTATGCCCGTGCCGTATCAAGAGCTATGCTCAGCAG
>CAIQNV010000096.1 GCA_903873295.1 uncultured Elusimicrobia bacterium | reverse complement strand
TGTCGGGCATCTCTCCTCCTGGTTAAGTTGTCTAAGCAACAAACTTATACCAGAAAGGCGGGATGCCCCTCTTTTCTTTACTTCATCACGAGGTCAATAGTGACATAGTCATGGGTATGCACTGTAATTCCAGAAGAACCAGAAAGATACCGGTTATGCGCCGCGCTCGTTCCTGCACTGGGAGCTTGCGTCCGGCGGCGCGCGCGTAGGAGTTAGAACCGCGGCAGAGGCCGAAGAGGGCGGAAGCCGCGAAAAGAGGGTCTTCCAATTCCAGCAGGCCGTCTCCCGCGCAGAGCCTGAGCGCGGCGGCTATGGCTTCCATGTTGGCCGCGAAGCGGGTGCGGAGCGCCTCTTTGCTCGGCCCGGCCAGGGGCAGGCCGCCCGAATACCCGGTGATATCGCGTTTTTTATCAAAATGCTCCAGCAGCGCGAGCACGGTTTCCCGCAGCAGTTCCTCGGGCGGAAGGCCGGCGGCGGCTATTGCCGCGAGCGTCTGGCCCAGGGCCTCGGCCATGGCGGAAAAGACGGCGAGGATAAGGTCATCCTTGCCGCGGTAATAAAGAAAAAGCGTGCCCTTGGCTACCCTGGCTTCCTTAGCCACCTGGGCCATGGTAAAAGCGTCAAATCCGACGGCCGCGATCGCGCGCGTAGCCGCCTGGAGTATCTCCAGCTCTTTTCCTTTTTTCTGTCTTTCAGTCAAAGCTTTCATAAATGACCGCATACTGACCAGATAGTCATTATGCTACCAAAATACTCCGCCCCGCGCAACAGGGCGGGGTCTCGCGCCGCGCTTGTTCGCGAAACGGGCTATTTGGTCGGAAAGAAAGTTGCGGCAAGCAGGAGGATGAATAAAAGTCCGCCGAAAATTACTACGGGGATATCCCAGCCGGTGAAGTTCTCGTTCCGCCTGAAATCAGGAGAAACGCTGGAATTGATGCTGTTCGCCAGGCTCTGGACCGGCAGGATACAAAGGAAGGAAAGGAAGGAGACGAGCCAATAGGGGTCAGGAAGCCTTTGCGCTATGGTCAGGAGGATCCACGCGGCGGACAGCACCCCGGCGTTAATCGAGATCCCGAGGCCCAAGGAGCCGCCCATGCCGCTGATCCTGTTAAAGCAGGACGCGCAGTAAAACACCGAGAACATCGCCCGCCAGAACGGCATTATTTCTGTTTTTTCCCGCTCCTTGATCAATTTCCAGTTCTTATAGAACCAGTAGATCTGATAAAGACCCAAAGTCGCCAGGCACATTACCGTCACTTTATACGGCGAAGCCGAAAAGAACACGGGCGCCGAGGTTGGGGCGGGAATGCTCTTGTCGGGGACGATGAGCTCCGGAGAGCCGCAGAACCCGCAGACTTTCGCGCCGGACGGGTTCTTTTTCCAGCAGGAGAGGCAGACGCCGGGCGTTATGTCCGCTTTGCAGGTCCCGCACTGTACTTCCTCCGCTTTTAGTTCGCTGCCGCAAAAAGGACATTTCATGGTTTTTTTTAGCGCTTCCGGTTTGCGCATAGGTACGGGCCGGTCATGGGGTTGCCCATTCCGCCGCGCAGGAACCCTTGCGTGGTTCCCCCCGAAGCGGGGCCCCCCTCCGCAAAGCGGCTACAGGGCAACCCCATGCCCGGCCCGCCGCCTATTTCGCCCATTCCCGGGCCAGGTTGATAAGGACCTCGGCGGATTTATTCATGCCGTCGAGGGAGACCCATTCGTAGCGGCCGTGGTAGTTGTAGCCGCCCGTAAAAACGTTCGGCGTAGGCAGGCCCATGAAGGACAGCCGCGCCCCGTCGGTCCCCCCCCGCACCGGCTTCATGTGCGGCACAAGCCCCGCACCCTTTACCGCCGCCAGCAGGTTCCCCATGACTTCCGGGTGCTTGACGATAACTTGCTTCATGTTCCTGTACTGCTCGCGGAAACTCAGTGCTATCTTCGCCAGCGGATACTTCAGCCGCGCCGCGGCGACGATGGCCTCCAGCTGCCTCTCCATCGCCTTCAGCTTTTTTATATCATGCTCGCGCACGATGCCGGACACCTCCGCCTTCTCTATCTCGCCGGCGATATCAGTGAACATAATGAAACCTTCACGGTTCTCCGTGGTCTCCGGCAGCAGGTTCTCGGGCCAGCGGGCCACGATGTCCGCCGCTATCCGCGCCGCGTTAGCCAGCGCGTTCTTGGCCGTGCCCGGGTGCACGCTCTTGCCCTCTATAGTGATCTTCACGCCGTCGGCGTTAAAAGTCTCGTCTTCCACGGCTCCCGCCACGTCTCCGTCGAAAGTATAGGCGTAATCCGCGCCGAAAGCTTTTACGTCGAAGAATTTGACTCCCTGGCCCACTTCTTCGTCCGGAGTAAAGCCGATCTTCAGGATTCCGTGCGGGATCTCCTTATGCTGAAGGAGGTATTCCGCCGCCGTCATAATGACCGCTATTCCGGCCTTGTTGTCGGCGCCCAGCAAAGTATCGCCCGAAGCCGTGACGATATCCTCCCCCCGGCAGCCGGCCAGCTCCGGGCAGTTTTTAGTGTTCAGTATAACGCCGTGTTTGCGGCTGATCACTATATCTCCGCCTTTCCAGCCTTTATGCACCTGGGGCCTCACATCTTTCCCGGAGACGGCGGGGGAGGTGTCCACGTGCGCGAGAAAACCTATAACCGGCTTCTTTTCTTTTATGGTGGCCGGGATCCCGGCCGTGACATAGCCGTATTTGTCCAGCTTAACGCTTTTGGCGCCTATGGCCTTCAGCTCCGCGGCCAGCAGTCTTGAGAGTACCAGCTGCTTTTTTGTCGACGGGAAAGTCCCGGACTTTTCGTCGCTCGTGGTATCGATCCTGGCGTATTTCTCGAATCTTTTATAAAGCGCGGCCTTAAAATCCATACAAGTCTCCCGTGTTTGCGTGCTGTTTCACAAAAGGATATAATTAATTCACACTTGGATTCAAGGAGCTCATACGATGGCCATTAATTTCCTGCCGAGAGAAGTGAAATTCTTCGATTACCTTAACCTGCAGGCCGAAAACATCGTAAAGGCCGCCGACTGCTTCAAGAAGGCCGTTAAAAAAGGTTCTTTTGACGAGGAAACAGTAAAGACGATAAAGGATTTCGAGCATGAGGGCGACACTCTCGCGCACGAGATCGTGGACATGCTCAACCGCACTTTCATCACGCCCATCGACCGCGAGGACATCTTCGCCCTGGCCAATACTCTGGACGATATTCTCGACATGATAAATTCCATGTCCAACCGCATACGGTTATACAAACTCGACGCCAACGAGGACTACATGGTGCAGTTCGCCGACACTATAGACCAGTCCACGCAGGCGCTGGCCAACGCCGTCAAGCACATGCACGACACCAAGCGCGCCCGCCGCGTGCTGGACCACTGCATAGAGGTTAACCGCCTGGAGAACATCGGCGACCAGATACGTGAAAAAGCCATCAGCCACCTCTTTGAAGCCGAGAAGGACCCCATCATGGTCATAAAGTGGAAGGAGATATACGAAGTGGCCGAAGGCACGCTGGATACCTGCGAGCACGTGGCCAAGGTTATAGAGGCCATACTGGTAAAGCATGGATAGCGCGCTTCTTCCCATCATAGGCCTGATAACCCTGGCTCTGGTTTTTGACTTCCTCAACGGCTTTCACGACGCCGCGAACTCCATAGCTACCATAATCTCGACCCGGGTGCTTTCCCCGCGCCAGGCTATCATCTGGGCCACCTTCTTTAATATGGTGGCCTTCTTCATCTTCAACCATGAAGTGGCAAAGACCATGGGGAAGGGAATAGTCGATATCGCCGTGATAGACAACCATGTGGTGTTCGGCGCGCTGATGGGCGCCTGCGGCTGGAATATCATTACCTGGTATTACGGCCTGCCGTCGAGCTCCTCCCACGCGCTTATTGGCGGACTGGCCGGGGCCGCCGTAGTAAAAGCCGGCAGCACGAAGGTCCTGGTGATGTCCGGGATAATAAAAGTCGTGGCCTTTATCGCGATCGCCCCCCTGCTGGGGCTTATGCTGGGGCTGTTTTTCGGCGTGGTGGTTTACCGGTTGTTCAGCAAATCCACTCCGAGCAAAGTGGACCGTTTCTTCAGGAAGGGCGAGCTGTTATCTTCCGCCACCTACTGCATGGGCCACGGCGGTAACGACGCGCAGAAGACAATGGGCATAATAACCGGCCTGCTGGTAAGCAACGGATATCTGGGCGGCAAATTTGAAGTTCCCGGCTGGGTAGCCGCAGCCTGCTACGCGGCCATGGGCATTGGCACTATGTCTGGCGGCTGGCGCATAGTTAAAACAATGGGCCAAAAGCTCTCCAAACTGAAGCCGGTGGATGGTTTCTGCGCGGAAGCCGGCGCCGCTACCACCCTTTTCTTCGCGTCCTCCATGGGAGTTCCGGTCAGCACCACGCACACGATAACCGGCGCTATAATGGGCGTTGGCACTATGAAACGCTTCAGCGCTGTAAAATGGGGCGTAGCCGGGCAGATAGTCTGGGCGTGGATACTCACCATCCCCGGCGCAGCGTTGATCTCGGCGGTCTTTTATCTGCTCTCCAATGTGATATTTAAATAAAGCCGGCAGGGCCGAAAAACAAGAGGGCAGCAAAAGAGCCGCGTTTAACGCGGCTCTTCGCTTATCCCGGGCCGACTCCAGTCGCTTTCCGCGGCTTTCCGCCGCTATGGCTTCCCGGCCGACCGGCCCGCCAAGATGCCCGACGTCCACGCCAGGTGCAGGTTGAAGCCGCCGGAGTCGCCGTCTATATCGAGCAGCTCTCCGGTAATGTAAAGACCCTTGACTTTTTTAGAGGCAAAACTGGCCGGCTCCACTTCGGACAGGGCGCAGCCGCCGGCGGTCACCATCGCGTCCTCAAAGCCCAGCGAGCCCGCGACTTCCAGCGTAAAAGACTTAAGCGCGGAGGCCAGCCCGCGCGCGCAGCCGGGCGGGACCATTGCGGACCAGGCTATCCCGGCGCGGGCCGCTGCCGCCCGCATCACCTTCTCATTGAGAAGGCCGCAGGCAAAATGCGAGAAGGCCCTGCCGGCGAAAGCGGCCGCCCTCTCCGCCAGGAACCTCTCAAATTCGGCGAACTCATGCTCCGGTATAAAATCGGCTTCGATATACACGGGCCCTTCCCGCAGCGCGGAAAGGGCGGCCCGGCTTAAGTCCAAAACCGCCGGCCCGGAAACGCCATAAGAGGTGAATAATATCTCCCCGGCTGCCTCCCGGAGCAGCTGTTCCCCCCTCCTAAGTTTTAATTCCGCGTCCAACCTGACGCCGTCCAGTTCCTTAATATAATTCCCTTTAACCTTCAGGGGAACTATCGCAGGGTACAGCGGGGAAACCGCGTGCCCTAAGCTCTGCAGTATACCGTAGCCGCCCGCCCCGCCTCCTATCTGCGGATAGCAGGCGCCGCCGGCCGCCAGGATAAGGCGTCCTGCGCGGTACACGGTCTTTTCTCCCGCCGGAGCCTTTTTATCCCACTTCGGCTGCACTTTCACGGACTCGACGGAAAAACCGTCTTTACCGGCGGAGACGGCGAGGACTTCTGTGAGGGTGTGTATCGGGACGTTCAGGAACTCCAGTTCGTGCAGCAGCACACTGACCACATCCTGCGCCTTAAGCGACCTCGGGAAAAGGCGGCCTTTCTCGCCCCGGACCCATAGCAGCCCGAGCTTCTCAAAAAAAGAGAGCACCTCCGCCGGAGGGAGCGCCGAAAAAACTTTTTTTATAAAAACCGGGCTGGAGGAGTGGTAAGCGGCGGGGGTTATTTTAAGGTTGGAGAAATTGCACTTGCCCGAACCGGTGGAAAGTATCCTGCGCCCAGGCACATGGTTCTTATCCAGCACAAGGACCGAGGCCCCCGCCCGGGACGCCTCGACCGCCGCCGCCAGGCCCGAAGCCCCGGCCCCGACTATTACCACGTCGAATTTATTTTCCATAGTTAAAAAGTGGCTTCCGGGTTTCCTGTGGATAAATACACGGTAGTCCGATAAAGAACTGCGCTTTTCGAAGGTTAGCCGCCGAGGGCCGGCCATGGGGTTGCTCTGGAGCCGCTTTGGGGAAGGGGGCCCCAGCCTTATTATCCCGGCTGGGGGGAACCGCGCTGGGCTATGCCCGTGCCGTATCAAGAGCTATGCTCACCAGACGGCCAACGGTTCCTGCGCGGCGGAATGGGCAACCCCATAGCCGGCCGGTCCCCAGGCTAAACCCGGAAGCCCCAAAAGAACGTCCGCCTGAGGCGGACGTCCCTTCTTCTGCCGAAGCCGGTTTAAACTCTGCCGGCGGAACCGACGACGGTCTGGTTCTTATCCATGTACATCTTTATCAGCTCTTCGCGGGCCGGACCCAGGTATTTGCGCGGGTCGAACTCGCCCGGCTTCTCGAAAAACACCTTGCGGATCATGGCCGTCATCACCAGGCGCCCGTCGGAATCGATGTTTATCTTGCACACGGCGGACTTGGCCGCCTTGCGCAGCTGGTCGGCGCTCACGCCCACGGCGCCCTCCATCTTGCCGCCGTACTTGTTGATCATGTCTATATAGTTGTTCAGCACCGAGGAGGCCCCGTGCAGGACTATCGGGAAACCGGGAATGCGGCGCTCGCATTCTTCCAGTATGTCGAAGCGCAGCGGCGGAGCGCTTTCACCGGGCTTGACTTTGAACTTGAAGGCGCCGTGGCTGGTGCCGATGGAGATGGCCAGCGAATCCACGCCGGTGCGCTTGACGAAATCCTCCACCTGGGCGGGGTCGGTATAGTTGGAGTGCTCGTGGGAGACCTCGTCCTCTATGCCGGCCAGCACGCCAAGTTCGCCTTCCACCGTCACATCGAACTGGTGCGCGTATTCTACTACCTGTTTGGTAAGCTTAATGTTTTCCTCGTAAGGCAGGTGCGAGGCGTCGATCATCACAGAGGAGAAGCCGTTCTCTATGCAGGACTTGCATAGCTCGAAGGAATCGCCGTGGTCGAGGTGCAGGGCTACGGGCACAGGGCCCTCTTTCATTTCTTTTATCATTTCCATCGCGCCCATAGCCATCCAGCGCAGCAGCGTGGCGTTCGCGTAATCGCGCGCGCCCTTGGAGAGCTGAAGTATCACCGGCGAGCGGGACTTCACGCAGGCGGTCAGTATGGCCTGCAGCTGCTCCATATTGTTGAAATTATAAGCGGGCACGGCGTAGCCGTCCTTCATCGCGTTCCTGAACATCTCGCGGGTATTAACAAAACCAAGCTCTTTATACGTCACTGTTTTTGAGGCGGTAGCTGTCATGGTTTCCTCCATAGTCGTCTGTCGCTTCTTATTATATTAATTAAAACGACGAATACAAACTGCCGGCAGCCCCCATAGGTAATTTGCTAAAATATTCCATTCCGCGCATTTGCCGCACGGAATAAAAATGAACGAAACGATAAATTTCAACACCGTCAAGCCCTCGAAGTTCGCGCTCAGCCAGCGCCGGGCTTCCTATTACGACGTTTCCGACATCATCGTGGCCTCGCAGTTCAAGGTCGACGACAACGATATCAAGGCTCTTGAGGACATCGACCTTATTTACCGCGCCCTCTGCGCCGTCCTTTACAACTTTGCCCCCCTTTCCGGCCACCCCGGCGGCAGCGTTTCCTCTGGCCGCATAGCCCAGGCACTGCTCTTTTCTACGATGGACTACGATTTTTTCTCCCCCCAAAAGAGGGAGAACGATATAATTTCCTATGCCGCCGGGCATAAGGCCCTGGGGCTGTACGCGCTGTGGGCGCTGCGCAACGAGCTGCTGCGCGCTGCCGGGGCGGAGCTGCCGGAGGCCAAACACCAACTGCGCCTCGAGGACCTGCTGGGCTTCCGGCACAGCCCGTCCGGCGAAACGCCTCTCTTTAAAAAAATGGGCGCCAAAGCCCTGGACGGGCATCCCACCCCGCTCACCCCTTTCGTTAAGCTGGCCACCGGCGCTTCCGGAGTAGGGGCCGGCGCTACGACCGGGCTCGCCCTTGCCGCCGCCGACATCTACGGCGCGAACTGTCCCAGAGTCAACATGATCGAGGGCGAAGGAGGACTTACCCCCGGCCGCGTCTCCGAAGCTATGGCCGCCGCCGCCACCGCGCAGCTTTCAAATTTGACCATGCATGTGGATTGGAACCAGTCCTCCGTAGATTCGGACAATGTCTGCTCCGAAAATTCAAAGCCGGGCGATTATGTGCAGTGGGCCCCGGGCGAACTGGCCTACCTGAACGATTGGAACGTGGTTCACGTATCCAACGGGCACGATTTTTTTCAGATACTCAGCGCGCAGCAGTTCACCCGCAGCAACGGCGACAACCGCCAGCCCACGGCCATAATCTACCGGACGGTAAAGGGCTGGAAATATGGCGTAGAGGGCTGTTCCTCCCACGGCGCCGGCCACAAGTTCGCCTCCGAAGGCTACTACTCCGCCTTGAACGATTTAGAGGCCCGCTTTAACGTTAAGATGCCGCGCTGCTGCTCCGAGAAGCCTTCGGCCGAAGCCGTGGAGGCCTGTTTCCATGAAACCCTGCTGACGGTGCGCAAAGCCGTTGAGAATTCCCCGGCTTTAACCGCCTTCGCGCTGAAAAAAATTAACGAAGCCGCCGCCAGGCTGGCCGCTGCCGGCAGAATTCCCCGCGCCGATGCCCCTTCCCCGGAAAAGGCCTATGGGCTGGACCCGAAAACCGTCCCCCCCGGCCTGGTCTTAAAGCCGGGGCAGGAAGCGACTCTGCGGGAAACTCTGGCCGAAACGCTTAACCACGCCGGCCGCCTGACCGGCGGGGCCGTCATGGCCGCCTCGGCCGATCTTTACAGTTCCACCAGCGTGAACCTGGCCGGCAGAGGTTTCGGCGAAGGCTTCTTTAACGCCGTCTCCAACCCCGCCGCGCGCCTTGTGTCCGCCGGGGGCATCTGCGAGGACGGCATGGGCGCGCTGATGTCGGGGCTTTCCGGCTTCGGCTCGCACATCGGGGTAACCTCGTCGTACGCGGCTTTCATCGCCCCCCTCGAGCATATAGCCGCGCGCCTGCACGCCATAGGACAGCAGGGCCGCCGGGACCTGGACGGAAAACCCTTTGACACTTTCATAATGATAAACGCCCACGCCGGGCTAAAAACCGGCGAGGACGGCCCCACCCACGCCGACCCCCAGGCGCTGCAGCTGCTTGAAGGGAATTTCCCGGAGGGCGCCATGATCACGCTTACGCCCTGGGAGCCGCAGGAGATCTGGCCGCTTATGGCGGCCGCGCTTAACAGGCGCCCGGCGGTCATCGCGCCTTTTATAACCCGCCCGGCGGAGACGGTGCCGGACAGGGAAGCTCTGGGTCTGCCGCCGGCGGCCGCGGCGATAAAAGGTCTGTACCCCCTGCTTAAAGCCGGGCGCGGGCAGCGCCACGGGACCATCGTCCTGCAGGGCAACGGCGTAACCACTGTTTTCATGAATGAAGTCCTGCCCGAGATTAAAAAACTCGGCCTGAATCTTAATATTTTTTATGTAGCCAGCCGGGAGCTTTTTGACCTGCTGGGCGACGCCGAAAAAGAGAAGCTCTATCCCGGGCGGCTCGCCCTGGAAGCTATGGGGATCACGGATTTTACGCCGCCCACCATGCACCGCTGGGTGTGCTCCGACGAGGGCCGGGCCCGCATCCTGCACCCTTTCAAGAACGGACGCTACCCGGGCTCAGGCAGGGCCGCTGACGTTATGAAGAGCGCCGGCCTGGACGGCCCGGCCCAGTTGAAGGCTGTGAAGAATTATGCGGAGTTCATCGCTTCAAAACGCGCGTAGGCGCCGCATCCGGAGCTCTGCTCATCAGGCGGCTAGAAAAATAAACCGGGACAACGGAGAGAACATGCAAACTCAGGAAAAACCTTACCTTACCGGCAGGACGTTCTTGTTCAGCATCTACAAGGGCGAGGACCTGCTGCAGGCCATACAGTATTTCTGCCACCATCATCAGGTGCGCTGCGGCCTGATAAGCGCGATAGGCGCCGTCGAACGGGCTACCTTCAGCATCTATGACCAAAAGGCGAAGAAATACAACAAGGTGAACATCGAGAAGGAGCTTGAGATCCTTTCGCTCTGCGGCAATGTCAGCCTTTTTGACGACAAGCCCATGGTGCACGCCCATGTCATGTTCTCCGACGCGGAAGGCAAGGCCTTCGGCGGGCATCTGGTGGCCGGCACCAGGGTCTTCAGCTGCGAGGTTTATCTGCAGGAGCTCACCGGCGATATTAAGGTGCGCAAACTGGAAAGAGTCACCCAACTGCCGCTCTGGGCCAACCCGGTCTGCCTTAAGTGAGCGGCATGCAGGATGCAGGTCACGAGCCACAAGTGAAAGACGAAACCGGCGGAACAAAGCCCGCGAACCCCAAAGGGTTCCGCTCGGGCTTTGTTCCCATAACCGGTCTGCCCAATGCCGGCAAGTCCACACTGATGAACTCCCTTTGCGGCACGCGCCTGTCTATCATTTCGGACAAGCCCCAGACTACCCGCAACAACATCCTCGGCATACTCAATACCCCGGACTTCCAGGCTGTTTTTGTGGATACCCCCGGCTTCCTGCGCGGGCGCAATATGTTCGAGCGCAGCATGGCCAACGCCATTAAGCGGGCCGCCTCGGAGGAGGGCGACCTCTGCATCCTTATCACGGAGCCCGGCCTGCCGCCCGAGGACAAGATCCCCCTCTTCGAGCCGCTCAAAATGGTCCGCTGCCCGCTCTACCTGGCGGTAAACAAGCTTGACAAGGAAACAACGGATGCCCGGGTCAAGGCTGCGGAGGAATTCTACGGGAAGCTCCTTCCGGTAAAGCAGGTCTTCCATATTTCCGCCCTTACCGGCGGCGGGCTGAAGGAGCTGCGCGCGGCCATAAGGTACGCCCTGCCCGAGCACCCCCCCTACTACCCGCAGGACCAGCTGACCGACCGCTGGGAAAAATTCTACGCCGCGGAAATAATACGCGAGCAGATCTTCAAGCTTTACAGCCAGGAAATTCCCTACGCCTCGGCGGTAGAGATAGAAGTTTTCAGGGAGACCCCCGGAGAGAACGACGAGATCCTGGCAAAGATCCACATCGCGCGGGAGAGCCAGAAGCCCATAATCATAGGAAAGGGCGGAAGCATGATCAAGATATTGCGCGAAGCTTCCGCGAAGGCGCTGGCCGCTTTCCTCCGGCGGCCGGTGGAGCTTCACCTCACGGTCAAAGTAAGTCCGGGCTGGCAGGACAATCCCGTCTTCCTTAAAGAAATCGGTTTTTATGAAAAGAAGTGAGGAGGCCGCGCTTCTTTACTTCTTCGCCGCCTATTTAGGAGCGTCCCTGCTGGCGACCGTCCTGCTGCTGCTCGGGGCGCTGGCCGCCATGAAAGTTTTTTTTATTTTTGCCCGTTTTGTCTTCGGGCCGCAGGAAGTGTACCGGCTAAAACCCCTGCTTTACGATTCCGTCGGGTTCGCTCTGGCCTCCGCCGGCACGGCGCTGGTTCAATATTACTTTGCCGGCCTGCTGCGCCGCACCGGCATAGAGAGGCCCGAATTGGCCGCTATAGTCTCTTTTACCGCTCTCTTCTGCGGCTTGTTCTTCTGGCGCGGCGCGCTTTTCTCCAGTCTGGGGGCCTATGGCTTCTCAGGCCTGACGGTCACTCTCGCGGCACTGCTCGGCGGCCTCCAGGCGGTTTTCCGGAAGCCCGGCTAAGTCCAGACGCCGGGGATCTTATAGCCGCAGGAGCAGCCTCCGCCCTCCCCCAGCAGATTCTTCTTTACAGAAAATCCTTCGCGGGTTATTACCGCCAATCCGCAGGACGGGCAGTTGGTGTCCTGGCCGGCGGCTCCGCGGATATTGCCGCAGTAGACATAGCGCAGGCCGGCGGCGCGCGCTATATCGCGGGCGCGGTAAAGCGTTTTCTGCGGCGTAGGCGGCGCCGCGGTCAGCAGATGGTCGGGGTGAAAAGCCGTAAGGTGCCAAGGGAGGTCTTTTGAAAGCCCGGCCAGGAAATCCGCCATCGCGCCTATCTCCGCGTCGGAGTCGTTAAAGCCCGGGATCAACAGCGTGACGACCTCCGTCCAGAAACCGGCGGCCAGGATCAGCCGTATCCCCTCCAGAACTTTCGCGAGTTCCCCGCCGCAGACCCTGCGGTAATTTTCAGCGTTAAAACACTTAAGGTCGACCTTCCAGAGATCCAGGACCGGCCTGAGAAATACCGCCGCCTCGGGCGTCGCGTAGCCGTTCGAGACGAAAGCCGTGCGCAGTTTTTTTTCTTTCGCGCCGGCGAAAACCGCTGCGGCCCATTCGGCGGTTATCAGCGGCTCGTTGTAGGTGGAAACAAGGACGCCGGCTCCCCCGGCAAGGGCCTCCGAAACCAGCTCCCCGGGCGAAGTCTGAAGCGGCGTCAGCCGCCCGGCGGCCTTGGGATCCGCTATCTGCCAGTTCTGGCAGAAGCTGCAGCGAAAGCTGCACCCGAACATCCCGAAGGAAAGCGTGCGCGTTCCCGGCAGGGCGTGAAAAAAAGGCTTTTTTTCTATAGGATCCGGCGAGACTGAAGAAACGTACCCCCAGGGAGCTTTAAGCTCTCCCCCTTCGTTAAAGCGCACCCCGCAGCGCCCGGAGCCGCCCGGCCCCGTAAGACAGCGGTGCGCGCAGGCCAGGCAGCGTACTTTGCCGCCGGCTAGTTTTTCGGCCAGGGAGGCTTCGCTTGAAAATTGCGGCGGGAAAACCATATCAGGCCTGCAGACTTGGTTTCGGGGCGATCACTTTCAGGGCCGCCGGCAAAGCGGTGAATTTTATTTTTCCGTCCTGCGAATAGAAGTCTTCGCCGTCGAGATGGTACCAGGAACCGCCCCCGCAGTCCAGCTCTATTATTTTACCCTGAAAGGCGGAGTAGATGTCCGGGTGCTTGTGCAGAGTGCCGCCGAAAAGGGCGGGAAGCGCCGCCAGCAGGCGGAGAAAAGAAGCCTTCTTTACCGAGACCAGGTCCAGCAGACCGTCGTCGATGTAGGCCCCGGGCGCCATCCTGGCCCCCCCTCCGTACTGCATTCCGTTCAGCACCGCGTTTACCAGCGCCAGCAGGTCCAGCCGGCGCCCGTCGACGCGGGCGGCCACCATCCGGGGTTTGTAGGTAAGGATGCGCCTGGCCGCGTGCCAGACATACGGAAGTATCCCGCGCCGGCTGCTCAGGGAATTGAAATCATGCGCGACCTCGGCGTCCAGCCCGACTCCGGCCGCACAGAAGAAGGGCCGCCCGTTGGCAAGCCCGGCGTCGACCCGGCGCAGGTCCCATTTAACCAGGCCCTCGAGGGCGGAGTCGAAATTCAGCGGGATATAGAGATTGCGCGCCAGGCCGTTGCCGGAGCCGCAGGGTAAAATGCCGAGCGCGGCCTCCTTTCCTATCAGCGGGATGGCGGTTTCGCGTATGGTGCCGTCCCCGCCCGCGGCCACTATCCGGGTAAAGCCGGCCAGCACGGCGCGGGTGGACAGCTCCGACGCGTGCTCCCTGGCTTTGGTAAATTCTATCTCGAAGTTTTCCTTCCTGCAGGAGAAGAAGCTTCCGATGCGCTCGCGGATATTACCGTATTTGCGTCCGGCTTTGGGGTTTATGATGAAGAAATAGGGCATAGTTAAAGCAATGTTCTCAGCGGCTGATCATTCCGGTCGGTGTAAATCCCGCAGCTTATTTTCGCGATAAATACGGGTAAATTCGTGACCCCGCTGTTACGATTTTATAATATTTGCCATATATTGTATATTTATTACTCGCTTACGAAAATTTGGAGGACCGATGAAAAAATTATTACTGGCCTCGGCGCTGCTCTGCGCCGCGCTGCCGCTGCGGGCCGGAGAGACAGGCTGCGTCTATGATCTAAAAGGGTCTGTAGAGATAATGAAAGCCGGACAGGTGACCTGGCGTCCGGCTCTCAAGGGCCGCCCGGTGGCTGAAGGCGACAGGATAAAAACCGGGGCAAAGGCCTGGTGTGAAATACTTTTCAAGGATGGCAGCTTCATCAAGATGGAGGAAGGATCCGACGCCGCCGCGGAAGCACTTAAGTCCTCGGCCGAAGAGCGGGTTTTCTCTTTCTCCTTCCTCAAAGGCAAAGCGCTCTGGATGGCGGCTAAACTGAAGGGCAAGATAGTCTCGAGGTTCTTGGTGCGCACTCCTACGGTGGTCTGCGCGGTGCGCGGCACCGATTTTTCAATGCTGGTCTCCACAGCGGGACAGACTACGATAGGGCTCTTTGACGGCATAGTGGCGCTCTCCGGAGCCGGCCAGGACAAGGAACTTCTCGCCGGAGGCGAAGCCTCGGCGGACGCCGCCGGACTCTCGGTACAGACGCAGCTTTCGAAACTGATGAAAGGAGAAGAAAAGCGCTACTCTAAAGTGAAAGACAGGGTGGAAAGCCTCCGGAAGCGCCTTGAGGAGCGCGACACTTTCATCGACGACTATATAAACCGCCAGCAGAAGAAGCTTTCCGATTTCGACGCCCGCCGCGAGGAAAAGCTGAAAAAACGCTGAAATAAACGGCAAAACCACGGAGACACGGAGAACGCGGAGAAACACTGATAAAAAACTCCGTAGTCTCCGTGCCTCTGTGGTTAGTAACTGCGCTTGTCGGATATAAAACAAGCCGCGGGCCGGTCATGGGGTTGCTCTGGAGCCGCTTTGGGGAGGGGGGCCCCGCTTCGGGGGGAACCGCGCAACGGTTCCTGCGCGGCGGA
>CAIQNV010000095.1 GCA_903873295.1 uncultured Elusimicrobia bacterium | reverse complement strand
TCTGCCCTCAGCGGCCGGGCAACTCAACCTTGTGAAATAAACCTCAGGGGCGGAACATAAAAGGCCGCGGCTTTTCTCCGCGCCTTTTCGCCTCTTTTAAGCGCTATCGAGTTATCGATCCCGCTGCTTACTCATTCTTAATTTCAGTCCACCCGAAAACAGTCGTCATACTGCCGCCCTTGTAGTATACGGATGTTCCCTGATAAGCCCAGGTTTTCCCGGTCACCGTATCGATCTTGAAAACCGTATTGATGTTTTCCTTATGCGGTAGCTGGGCGCTGACGGAGATATTGCTTTCGATAACACCGCTTAACAATTGGTATCTGCCGACCAGACTTGCGGCGTCCTCCGGTTTTTGCGCTGTTTCGCTCCACAACGCGGCGCCCGAAGCCGTAACGATAACAAGAACCGCCGCTGCGATCATTTTTTTATTCATAGTAGTCCTCCGTTAATTTCAGAAAGCGAAGATCATTTTAATCGCGGGGCGCGGGGAAGGCCCCTCCGCGCGTCAGCTCTTCAACCCTTAACTTGTTCTTCACCGTAGGCTCCAGTTTCTGGGCCTCGCGGGCGGCGCCCAGCGCGCGGTCGGGCTTCCCCATCTTTTCATACAGCTCGCTGAGCCTTTCAAAACAGTAAGCGTTGAGCGGGTCTATTTTCAGCATACGCTCCAAAGCCAGGGCTTCCACCTCCAGGGGCTGTTTTTTGCCGGCGTGCTTCGGCCGGGGGCGGCGCAGCTTTTTCTTCAGCTCCGGGAAGACGAGGATGCCGGACAACAGGACCAAATTGAAAAGAAGTGCCGCCCTGGGGAAGGCGGGGAAAGCCAGCCTGTTCAAGCCGTAGACCGAAACAAAGATAAGTGCCCCGGCCAGGAAACCCGCGGGGGGATGAATTTTTTTCCTCCGCGCGGCCCCGGCTCTTTTCAGGGACCACAAGGCGCCGACAGAAAAGGACATGGCGGAAACCAGGCAGAATATTATTGAGCCAAATTGCGTCTCCGGCACAATTAGTCCCCCTGAAAGAACCCGCCGGCCAGGTGTATTTTTGCCATAAGCGCTATTTTACAAAACCTGCCGGGCCCCGGTGCGGAACTATAGACAACGATGAAGAACCGCCGAAGACAGGGCCGGGCGCGCGGTCAATTCAAACATTCACTCTTTCGACAGCGCCCTATCTTCCCCACTGATTATTTATCGCCGGCCAGGCGTATTTTGCCGCGGCCGAAAGTTTCCGCTTTATAAGCTCCGGTGCGGTAATCGCGGATAAGGGTGACTTTTTCAGGATGCCGCCCCGCCGCTGAAAGATCCTTAACGTAGGCGGATATTTTTGGGATGGAATAAGGCCCGTCCACGGAAAGCGGCGGAATAAAATCCCGGTCCGGGTAAACGATGCGCAGGAGCACTTCCTGCGCCGGGCCGGGCTGAACCCGCTGCTCTTCACCCTCACAAGAGAACGGCGGGACGCCGCTGTCTCTCACGCCGGAGACCCAGCCGCCTCCAGAGATGCTCACCGGCTTGAGCGCGGAAACCGAGACTTTCAGTAATATTTCTCCGGAGCCCGGGAGGTGGCTCTCCCTGACCCCTGTCACCGAAACAAGAGCCTGCGCCTCGGCGCGGCGGGCGGCCGTTTCCCTGTTCATCCGCTCCGCCATGCCATCCAGGGGCGGAGGGGTCCAAAGCTTATGCGCGCCTGTCATTCCCCAGAACACACAGCAAAGCGCCATCAGCACCGTGTTCATGCCGAAAAGATGCAGGCAGCCGCGGCGCTCCCTAAACGACTGCAAAGCGTACAAAGCCAGCAGGCAGCCTCCTGAAGATAAGACGAACAAAGCGAGCCAGAAAAGGAAAGAGCCATCGTAATTGCCCAGCAGGACCCGGTGGAACATTACCGCGGTTATCAGCGTTGCGGCGCCCAGCGCGGCGAAGAAAGGCAGTGAAAACAGCAGCCAATACGGCTGTTTATACGGTTCCCGCTTATCAGCCCCGGCCCCTTCCCGCGCAATGACCGGCTCCTCCGCGGCTTCTCCGCCCTGAGGAGAGGCGGGCGGCTCAGGGTCGGCCAAATCATCTCCTCCCCCCCGGATAATAAAAACAAGGTTGCATAAAAGCCCGCCGATCCCGCCGGCCAGCGGGGAAACCGCCAGAAACGTAGCCAGGATGCCATATAGGAGTATCCCTTCTCCGCGCAGAGGCTGCAGCATCGCCACAATGTATCCCAGGAAAACCAGCGCCAGGCCGGCAAGCGCGGCGGAAACAGCGGGAATAAGGCCGGTCAAAAAAGCTTTGCCCCAGCCGAAGCTCCCGGAAACCACGCTATGCCGCCAGCCCAGTATCACCAGGCCCGGCAGAAAAGCGGCGGCCGGGAGGAATAGCAGGCCATACAGTTGCGTGCCGGAGACGGCGACCAGCACAAGAGCCGCCCCGCAAGCCAGGGAAAACAAAGCTCCGTTCCTGCAGGCTTTAGCGTCTATATTCTTAGGCAGCATCATACATTTTGTTTTTAGTTTCTCCCCGACCCCTCCCGGTCTTTCCGCAACTTTATAGTTAAAAAACACCACCTGCCTTCCGCTCAGTCTATAATACAATACTTGCGCAGATGTCGTATCAGGAACTAAACCATCAGACGGCCAAATTTCAAAAACGCCTTTTCCTCTTTTAGAGTTATCGAGTTATCGTGCAACGTCCCCATGTGACACTAGCTGAGCCATGTTTTTTGTATTATAGCGGTAGAGAGAACGGTCAGAAAGGAGTTTCAGCATGATGTATTCGCATGAAGTGGAACAGATGACTTGTGTCGCCAAGGGCGCCAACCACGGGCCGGCCCCGATACCGCAGGAGGGCAAGTGGACGCAGTCCAAAGAGATCAAGGACATTCACGGACTTACCCACGGGGTAGGCTGGTGCGCCCCGCAGCAGGGCGCCTGCAAACTTACGCTTAATGTAAAGGAAGGCGTCATCCAGGAAGCCCTTGTTGAAACCATCGGCTGCACCGGCATGACGCATTCCGCCGCCATGGCCGCGGAGATCCTGACCGGCAAGACCATCCTCGAGGCCCTGAACACGGACCTCGTCTGCGACGCCATCAATACCGCGATGCGGGAACTTTTTCTGCAGATAGTCTACGGGCGCACCCAGACGGCCTTCTCCGAAGGCGGCCTGCCTATAGGAGCCGGGCTCGAGGACCTGGGCAAGGGCCTGCGCAGCGTATGCGGAACCATGTACAGCACCGTCAAGAAGGGGCCGCGCTACCTCGAGATGGCGGAAGGTTATGTGAACCGGATCGCCCTCGACGAGAACAAAGAGATCGTCGGCTACGAGTTCATCAGCCTCGGCAAAATGATGGATTCAATAAAAAAAGGCGTCGAGGCAGGCGAGGCGCTGAAAAAAGCGACGGGCACCTACGGGCGTTTCGCGGAAGCGAAAACCTACATCGATCCCAGGCACGAATAGAGAGGACAATATCATGGCACTTTTTGAAAGCTACGACAGAAGGATAGCGCAGATCACCCCCGTGCTCGGCAAGTACGGCATGAAGACCCTTGAAGAGGCCAAAAAGCTCTGCGAGGACAAAGGCGTCAACGTCTACGAGATCGTAAAAGGCATTCAGCCGATCTGCTTCGAGAACGCCTGCTGGGCCTATATCCTGGGCGCGGCTATCGCCATAAAAAAAGGGCAGACCCGGGCCGCCGACATCGCGGTGACGCTGGGCGAAGGCCTCCAGGCTTTCTGCATCCCCGGCTCGGTGGCGGACGACCGCAAGGTCGGCATCGGCCACGGCAACCTCGCCTCCATGCTGCTCAAGGAAGAAACCGCCTGCTTCGCCTTCCTCGCCGGGCACGAGTCCTTCGCCGCCGCCGAAGGCGCGATAGGGCTGGCGAAATCGGCCAACCGCGTGCGCCGGAAGCCGCTGAAAGTGATCCTCAACGGCCTGGGCAAGGACGCCGCGCAGATCATCTCGCGCATCAACGGCTTCACTTATGTGCAGACTAAGTTCGACTATTTCACCAGCAAGCTGAACATTGTAAAAGAAACGGCCTATTCCACCGGCGACCGCGGCAAAGTGCGCTGCTACGGCGCCGACGACGTGCGCGAGGGCGTGGCCATCAACCATCACGAAGGCGTGGATGTTTCCATCACCGGCAATTCAACGAATCCCACCCGCTTCCAGCATCCTGTGGCCGGCACCTACAAGAAGGAATGCATCGAACAGGGCAAGAAATATTTCTCCGTGGCCAGCGGCGGCGGAACGGGGCGCACGCTGCACCCCGATAACATGGCGGCGGGCCCCGCCTCCTACGGCATGACGGATACCATGGGGCGGATGCACTCGGACGCGCAGTTCGCGGGCTCCTCTTCGGTGCCGGCGCATGTGGAGATGATGGGCCTGATCGGCATGGGCAACAATCCCATGGTGGGCGCCTCGGTCGCCGTCGCCGTAGCGCTGGAACAGGCGTCAGGCAAGAACGGCTAGTTTTACCGCGATTCCTACTTCATCCAGGTATGCCCGCTTTTAGTGCGTGTACAGATAATGGCGATTTCAGAGAAAGGACCTGTTGTTCGCCGCCTGGCCTTATGGCATCCGAGAGGCTGGGCCTTTAGCCTTTAAAAAGCTGCCGCAGCATTGTTAGAATATTGGACAGGAAGCGCGTAGACGAGGAAATCCTAAATGACAGAGAAAAAAATCAATTCCTGCTTACCCATACTCCTCCTCTCGGCCTTATTCCCTGTTTCCGCCCTGGCAGGCGGCCAGGACCAGATCTTCAAATGCAGGATAGACCAGCTTCATCCCACCCAACTGGCGGTAGGGATGGAGGAGGTGCGGGAAAAGGAACGCAAATTCAGGAAGATGGACGGCATCGAGCTTGCACAATATGAAAAGGATAACCCCGAACCGACCGTAACAGGCCCCGGCGGGACGCTTTATATTATCGACCACCACCACCTGGCCCTGGCGCTGTCGGACATAGGCGTGAAAAAGACTTACTGCACTACGGCGGCTGACTACTCCCGCCTTATGGCCCCGGCTTTCTGGAAGAAGATGGAAGAACAGAAATGGGTATACGCTTACGACGAGTACGGCAACGGCCCCCGCCCTTACTCCGAGATCCCCGCGACGGTAACAGGGTTAAAGGACGACCCCTATCGCAGCCTGGCCGGGGCGGTGAGGATAGCGGGCGGCTATGACAAGACCGACGCCCCGTTCGCCGAATTCAAGTGGGCTGACTTTTTCAGGAACAAGTTCTCCCGCCAGGACCTGAACAACAACTTCGACGACTGCGTAAAAAAAGCCGTGGAAACAGCGCACTCGCCCGAAGCCTCCGGACTCCCGGGCTACCTGCCGTAAAAGGTTCCAGAGAACTGACGCCCGGAAATACAATTCAGATTATTTAACTTAAATCCTGCCATTTTCCCGGAATTTTAAAAAGCGCCGCCGCGCCCGGTTGCGGCCGGGCGGGAGAAATTGCCTTAAGCGGTTGTTTAGTCGTCAGCGCAAGTCACCAGTGATTAATTCCGGCGGCGCGGTTTTGCCTATATGGCAATAGGTCTATCAACAGCAAAAAGTCTTTTGGCACATTCCCTATAGCCCACCCGTTCACTTCCATAGAGGCACGCCGTTCTCGTCGAGTCTCTGTGCCTTTATCCGCCATTTTCCGGCCGGGCTCCGCTGTTTCCAGGCTACTATAAAACCGCCGTTCCCGTCCGTGACCATATGCGGAAGGATATGGTCCGCCCCCGGGTTGACCACGGGCACCCCCTCCGCGTTCCACAACATCGCACCGTCCGGATCGAACCTCTGGGCAAAGACGTTCAGCGTGCCGTCCCTCGCTTCGTTCCACACCAGTACGCATCCGCCCTCGCCGTCGGTAACGATGGACGGCATGGACTGCTTATTATTGGATTCGCAGACGGTCAGGCCGCCGGCGCTCCATAGCGAGACGCCGTCCCGGTCCACGCGCTGCACTTTTAACTCCCACTTGGATCCCTTGTTATCGTCTATCCACGCGCAGAAGAAACTGCCCCCTCCGTCCGGTGTCACTACGGGATTCCAGTGGTTGCCTTCACTGACGGCGACAGGCATGCCGCTCTTGTCCCATAGCACGGCGCCTGAAGAGCTTATATGCTGGGCATAAAGGTTTATGCTGCCGTTGCGCCCATCCTCCCACACCACGAAAGCGCCGCCGAGGCCGTTATCGGCTATCTGCTGGTTGGTTTTGTAGCTCAGCGCGTCGCTGACCGGCACATCGTCGTCCCAGGAAGTCCCGTCCGCGCTGAACCTGCGCACTACTATGCCCTTATCCCCGTTATGAAGGTGACGGAATGCCGCCAAAACTCCGTCGGTGCCAGCGGCCGCCAGCACCGGGTTCAGATAACGTTCGTTCTCGTCCTTGTCCCCGAGTATCCTGGTCCACCGGACCCCGCCGGGGCCCAGTTCGGAAATGCCGACGTAAGTCGTTTTTATGTCCGGATCATAATCCTCCCAGGCCAGCGCCGCCGAGCCGCCTTCCGCGGCTACCATCACGCTCTTGTCCCGGTTGATACGCGATATACCGTGGACCCTGGCCTTCATCGGGAACTGCGCGCCATTCGCGTCGAAAACAGCGGCGTCGAGGCTGATCGAACCCAGCATGGACTCGTCCCAGGACGCGTAAACGGTGCCGGAGGCGACCGCGACCCTGGCCTCGAACTGGAGCGGGCTGCGCGTTTCCCCCGCCATCGGCGAAGCTCTCCAGACGGTCCGGCCCAGCTCGTCCACGGCCGCTATGGAAACTGCGGAAGACGTGCTGCCGGTCACGGAAGTCCAGGCGAAAATAGACCTCCCGGAGTCCTGTTCTAATTCCACGTCGAACGCAGGCTCCCAAGTCAGCCCGTCCGCCACCAGCAGCCCCCGGTTGACCGGTTTAGCCGTGATAATATCGTGAAAGCAGCCGCTTAATAATAGCGGCGCCGCGGCGATGATAAATCTTTTCATAACACTCTCCCTGTCCTTGTTCCGGTTTCCCGGCCGGAGACTGCGGTCCTTGCGGAAGCCCTGGCAATGAAACGCTTCCTTCGATGAAAAGCCTTGCATAAGGAAAGCCGTCCCGGACCTTGCGTATTCCGGCGCGGCTGCGCCCTGTACAAGCTTCCAGAAGTTTACCTTATATCCAAGCCAGAACAGAAAAGCTATGGCCAGAACATGAACCAGCCACCAGCCGGATTTAAAAGAAGAAGTTTGCCCATTTTACCTCCAGAAGATGTGTCCGAGACTCCTGTATTGAATTGTCCTCATCACCGGGGCGGGTTTTTTTATGTTCCGCTGTTTGCCTGGATTTGCGTTATGAAGCGTTTGCTTATGGCGCTGCCGCTGACAGAAGAGATCCGGGCCCTGCCGGCGCGCCTCCGCACGAAGCCGGAGTTTTAATCGTTTTTTGTTCCACCCCTCATCCCGCCATGCCTCTGCCAGTAAAGAAAAAAGTCAATTAAAAGTGGAACCAGCCGATTACCGTTCTTCCGGTATTGCTGTATCCTTAATATACTGCTTCTTAAATCGCGGAGAGGGAACCGGAACGCCGGTCAGCCGCGCTTCTTGAGAGCGGAATATATCGTCTGAGGGGATAATAATGAAAAACTTAGCTATAGCGCTGTTGATAACCGCCCTGGGCTACGGTCTGTCGGCCGCTCAGGCTCCGGCCGGGCAGCCGGGACAAACGGCGCCGGAAACAAAAAAAGAGATGAAAAGCCGAAAAGAAGCACATGAAAAAGGCCAAGATGAACGTCTGCAAGGGTAAGGTGGAGGCCGTGGACGCGGCCGCCAATACAATCACAGTGAAGGAGCATAAAGGCATGAGCATGGTGCTGCCCATAACCGCCGAAACCAAGATCATGAAAGGCGAAAAAGCGGCCGCTATAACCGACATTATGGTCGGCGACATGGTTCATATACGATATGAAGGCGAGATGGCCGCCCCGATAGTTAAAATGGTCAAGATCGAGAAACCTTCCATGAAGAAAGACAAAATGGAGAAGAAAGCCGCGGGTAAGGGAGAAATGAAGAAATAGGCCCGGTCCCCTCCGGGACACCTTACGGGGGCTCCGGAGGGGGTTCGGCAAAGGATAAAGAGCGGCTCGAGCGCCGGCGTTAAGAAAGCCGCGGGCGACACTACGCTATGGCTAACATACTTGACGAAAAGAGCAGGGAAGAACTGAAAGTCATACTGGCGAACCTGAAGTCACAGGTCCGCCTTTTGTTCTTCACGCAGAAAACCGGCTGCCAGACCTGCTCGCGCCAGGAGGAGCTGCTGCGCGAACTGTGTTCCCTCACCGACAAGCTGAAGCTGGAAGTCAACGATCTGGTGCTCAACGGCGATACCGCCCTGAACTATAAAATAGACAAGGCCCCGGCCACGGCGGTCCTGGGCGCGCGGGATTACGGCATACGGTTCTACGGCCTTACCGCCGGGAATGAATTCACCTCCCTGATCGAGACCGTAATCATGGTTTCCGCGGGGCGCTCCAACCTGGACCCGCAGCTTGAAGAACTGGTGAAGAAAATAAAAACCCCCGTCCATCTCCAGGTGCTGGTCACGCTGACCTGCCCCTATTGCCCCGCCATGGTGCGCGTCGCGAACCAGTTCGCGCTCGCCAACGAGCATATCCGCGCGGACATGGTGGAGGCGGCGGAGTTCCCCGAGGTCGCCCGGAAATACCAGGTGACGGGAGTGCCGCGGACGGTAATAAACGGCGCCCGCACCTTCGACGGGGCGCTGCCGGCCCCGGCCGTCTATCTCGAGATCATCAAAGCCGTGGACCCGGGGCAATACGATACGCTCATGGAAGAAGTGCGCAAGGCGCAGGGGGCCGGGAAAGCGGTAAAAGCGGAAGAAGGGCGCGTTTACGAGCTTGCGATAGTCGGCGGCGGTCCGGCGGCGATGTCGGCGGCCCTTTACGCGGCGCGCAAAGGCCTGGACGTGGCCCTGATCGCTAAAAAGCTGGGCGGGCAGATAACCTATACCGCCGGAATAGAAAATTACCTCGGCCTCGCTAACGTCAGCGGCGCCGAAATGGCCGAGGCGTTCCGCTGGCATATGGAGAGCCAGCCGATAGCCGAGGCCCTGGGTTCGAACGTGACGAAAATAGAAAAGAGCGGCCAGGAATTCGTGTTGTCCACTGAAGACGGCAAACGGTTCAAAGCGCTGTCCGTGGTTTACTGCGCCGGCAAGGAATACCGGCGGCTCGGAGTTCCGGGGGAGGAGAAGTTCGTGGGAAAGGGCATAGGTTTCTGCGCCACCTGCGACGCGCCGCTCTACCGGGGAAAGCGGGTCGCGGTAGTGGGCGGCGGAAATTCCGCGTTCACCTCGGCCAGGGACCTGCTCGGCTTCGCTTCGGAAATACACCTTGTGCACCGCCGCCGGGATTTCAGGGCGGACGACGCCCTGGCCGGGGAGGTCAGCAAGGCCGCGAACGTTATCCTGCACGCCCCCATGGAAGTGCGCGAATACCTGGGGACCGATAAGCTTACCGGCATCAGGCTCGGATCTCCCGACGGCAAAGAGAAGCTGGACCTGGCCGTCGACGGGGTTTTTTTGGAAATAGGGCTTACGCCGAACAGCGCGCCGCTGAAAGACCTTATACCGCTCAACCCGTTCGGGGAAGTGGCGGTGGACCGGGTCCAGGCCACGCCGGAAAAAGGGCTGTTCGCGGCCGGGGACGTGACCGATACCGAAGAGAAGCAGATCTCCATCGCGGTCGGGCAGGGCGCGCAGGCGGCGCTTTCCGCCTACAAATATTTGGCCGACAATAAGCTCACCAAAAGCAAGGCCGGCCGGAAAGAATCCTGGCAGTAGGCGCAGGGCCGGGCTATCCGGCCGGAGGCGTACGGGAATAAGGATACCACTATATGAACAAAGAGGAACTTGGCCGCGCGCTGGAGATACTGGACCTTATGGTCAGGGTCGAAACGGTGGTCGCCCGCTTTTACCGGGCCTGCGCCGCGAAGTGGGAAAAGGACTCGGCTTACTGGCTGGGCCTGGCAGCCGAAGAGGACGGCCATGCCGGAATGGTGCTGAAGATGCGTTCTTTGGTCGCGGCCCGTCCGGAGCTCTATTCGCTGAGCCGGACTACGGACCCGGAATACTACAGGTCTTTTATAGCCTGGATAGAGGCCAATACCGAAGAAGTGGAACACGAGGGTTCGGAAAAGGATAAGGCCGTCAAGGCGGCGCTCGAGATAGAGAATTCCGTTTATGAAAACAAGTTGCAGGGTCTGTTTACTACCTCCGACAAGGAATTTGAGGCTCTTGTCGCGGAGATAATCGCTCAGACCCGCCGCCATTGCGCCATGGTAAAGGCTAAAGCGGGTAATCTGATAAAGTAAAGGCGCATGATCGAAGCGGAACGGGGGCCGCGGGCCGGCCGCTGACACCGTGCGGAGCCGGTGCGGCCGCGCCGTCCGTGACCTTCACGGGAATATAGCAGCTGGACGCAAGCGCGATGACAGCCTCCCCCGCCCGGCAGGGGAGGGCTGTACTTGCCGACCGCTAGCTCCGGACCGGAACGGGCCATTTCACTTTGGCCGCCCACTGGCTGAATGTCGCCGGCCGGAAGTTATACTTGGCGTTGACCGCTTTTATGTCCACATTAAGTCCGACCCGGTCGAACCACTCGTACATCGTGGCCATGTCGGCGCTGAACTTGCGCACGCTTTCTATCGGCAGGGTTTCGAACTGCACTTTTTTGCCCAGCGCGTTTTCTATGATCGCGGCCGCCTGCGGCATGGTCAGTTCGTCCCCGGCCAGCTCGATCTCGGCGCGGTTAAGCTCGGCGGTCTTTTCAAACGCCATAAGCCCGTAAGCGCCTATATCTTCCACCGCCACCATCTGCAGCCTGGTGGCGGGGCTGAGCGCCGCCGAGAGCTTTCCCTGCATTATCCCGGGCCACATCCAGGGCCCGGTGAAGTTTTCCATAAAAAACACCGGCCTCAATATCGTATACGTCTTGAAGCCCAGGCCGCGGACGATATTTTCCACCCGCCACTTGTTTTCAAAATGCGGAATGCCCGTTTTCCTGTGCGCCGAAGCCACCGAGCTATAGACGTAGGCCTCGACTCCGGCGGCTTTGGCCTGCTTCGCGAAGTTGGCGGCCTGCGTCTCCTCCTGTTGCGCCCCTCCGGGCCCCATGGCGAAGACGCCGAAAGCGCCCCAGGCGCCGTCGAGCGCCCGCCGCGCGGCATCCGCGTCGTTCAGGTCGCACTTCACCATCCTGGCGCCGAGCCGGCTGAGCTCCGCGCTCTCCGGGGAATCGGTCGTCCTGGTCAGGCCTTTGACCGTGAACCCGCTGTCCAGCAGGCGCCGCGCCACCGCCCCGCCCTGATGCCCGGTCGCGCCCGTCACCACCACTATCTTTCCGTCGTTCTTTGACATAATTTCATCTCCTTATTCCGACATTCGCCGGCAACAAACTCCGCTCCGGTCGGCCGGAGCCAAGAACTAAGGGCGCCGCTTGAAAAGGGCCGCCCCGTGTCCGGGAGGCGCGGGACGGAAAGCCATTCAGTTCGGCGCGTCGGGAGCCGTTGAGCCTGGCCCAGAGACCGGCGGCGAGGCCGGCAGCGGCGGCACCTGGACCGCGGACTGCGGCTCCTCCGCCTTCCCGTCCGCGTCGAAGAGCGCAAAAGTCCCGTCTTTGAAATCCAGCAGTATCTGGAGCGGCTGGCCGGTCACCCCGCCGGAAAACCGCACCTTGGCCACGTCCCGGCCCAGGTAGGACATGAAAACGGGATTGGCGCCGGTCCTGTCGTACAGTAAGGCCGCGTCCTGAGTGCCGGTCACCTCCACCATGCGGCGCAGGTCGGGGCTGGTCCATTGCTTCCCCTCTCCGGGTATCGAGCTCGCCTCCGCTACCGGGACCGTAGTCGATTTCAAGACCGTAACGCTGCCTTCCTGGTAGGGATAATAATTATTGTCCATATAGACGTAATCCGACCCGCCCGGACCCTGCCACCACCAGTAGCCGTTCCACCAGAACACCCAGCGCGCATAGCCCTGGTCATACCACCACCAGCGGTCCCCGTAATAGCGGGTCCAGTAGAAGGACGGGCCGAAATAGAAGCCGTACCAGTCTATGTCGTCGGCGTCGCGGTAGTGGGAATACCGCCTGCCGTCGGAATTGTGCCAGTAATACTGGTTCCTGGCGCGCTCTGCGCCCTGTTCACGCGCAATGGACCGGAGCATAATTTCATTATGGACAACTTCAGCGTGGTGCAAAGGCGGGGCTTGCGCCGGACGTTCATGTATTTCGGCACCATTCTCATAATGCCGCGGCGCTTCGATATGTCTGTTGTCATTTACGATATGCGCGGGCTCAAGCCGCTCCGGCCTGGACAGCTGGATGGTCTGCATCCTTATGATACTGCGGCCCGCTCCGGCCTCAGCGCGGTTTCCGCGGTCCGCGCGCCCGGAACTCTCCGCGTACCTCCCGCGCCCGCGGTCCCGCCCGTCGTCGCGGCCGCCCCGTTCCTCGGCGAGCGCCCGCCCGGCGCAGACAGGAAGGATCACGGAGACCAATACCGCCAGCAAAGTTTCTTTAGTGTTCATAAAAGCTCCGGGCCGCTTATTCTTTGAACCGACTCCGCACCGGGTTGCCGCACCGCGCACGGGGATATATTCCCTGCAGACAGGGCGGCCGCGGTATGCGCGGCTTTTCACCGCTTCCTTTGAAAGAGGCCGTACTATATCGTACAGCAATCCGGCTAAACAGGTAAGTACCTGTTTCCGCATTTAGTTGACTTTTTCGCTCCGGGTGCGCGGGCCGGTGCTCCCTCGCCCCGGACGGCGGGTTTAGGCTGCAAAGTGGAATTAAGACAATAAAACAAGGATTTGGGCTATTAACAACGGCCGGATTTTCATATTGAATATAAGGGGAGTTGTGGTGCGGCCGGCGCTATTTTAAGCCGCGGGCGGGAGCGCTAAAGGAGAAGGTCATGGAAAAAAATATTTACGACTTCAAGGTCAAGAACGCCGGGGGGCAGGATTATCCCCTGGCCGGTCTCAGGGGCAAAGTGGTCCTTATCGTCAACGTGGCGAGCAAATGCGGTTTCACTCCGCAGTACGAAGGGCTGGAGCTTTTGTATAAGAAGTACGCGGCCGCAGGGCTTGTGGTGCTCGGCTTCCCCTGCACCCAGTTCGGCAACCAGGAACCTGGTACCAACGAGGAGATACAGAATTTCTGCCGGCTGAATTACGGCGTCACCTTCCCCGTAATGGGGAAACTGGAAGTGAACGGCCCGGGCGCCGACCCGCTGTACGTTTACCTTAAGAAAACGGCGCCCGGGATATTGGGGAGCGAGGCGATAAAGTGGAACTTCACCAAATTTCTTGTGGACAGGTCCGGTAACGTGCTAGCGCGCTATGCCTCGGCGACAAAGCCGGAGGCCCTGGCTCCGGACCTGGAGAAGGCGCTGACCCCTTCTCCGTTGAAAGCAGGGAACAGGTAAGCGCAGGATGCCAGGAGGCCAGGAGGCCCGGCTGTTGCCGGGCGCATGAGCCGGTTAGGTGGACCGCTGTCTGCGACGGCCCGGCGGCAGGGCCGGGGCGGCGGGGGGCGGCACGGGATCTATGCGGCAATCAGTTTTCAGGATGGGGAGCGAGAATTTAAAGGCGGAGCCTTTCCCCTTTTCGCTGGCGACTTCCAGGGTGGAGCCGTGCAGCAGCAGCATTTCATTGGAAATTTTTAGTCCGAGGCCGAAGCCCTCGGCCGCTGCGCGGCCGTCGCTGGTGCGGTAAAAGCCCGCCTTTATTTTTTCTATCTCGTCCGCCGGGATGCCGGCGCCGGTGTCCTCCACGCAGAAGACCACGCGGGAGGGCTCGTCCTCGAGGGTTACCGAGACCAGCACCTTGCCGCCCATGGGCGTGTACTTTACCGCGTTGCCTACGAGGTTGGCCACTACCAGCGCCAGCGCCTCCGGGTCAGCGTCCACCAGCAGGCTGCAGCCGGCGGGGATATCCGTGGCCATGGAGATGTTCTTCTGGTTTATCAGCTCCGCCATGGCGCCTACGGATTCGTTGGTGAGGTCGATCAGGGAGACCGGGCTCTTGATGATCCGGAACCTGCCGGACTCCATGCGGGCCTCGTTCAGAATGTTCTTGACGTATAGCTTGAGCAGCTTGCTGGAACTGGCCATCATTCTATAGGTCAGGTCCCGGGTTTTGTCGGCGTTCCCGGGCTCGGTTTCGCGCAGCATGAAGATGCAGGCGTCTATGCTGGTAAGGGCGTTGTTGAATTCGTGGCTGACGGTGCGCACCATCTCCGACTTCAGCGCGGCCGCGGCCCGCTCCTTGCGCACCAGGTAGCGGATCTCGAAGAGCAGCAGCAGCGCTATTACGGCGGCGCCCAGGATGATAAGAAGATTGTTGCGGGTTTCGGAAAGGGCCGCGTCTATGGTGACGGTGTTGAGGGCGGCGGCGGCCGTACCCAGGCGCCTGCCGCCCAGGGCTATCGGGGAAGAAAAATAATAATACTCTATATTGTCGGCGCCGCGGAAGATCTGCATATGCGGGGCCTGGGCCCGCCGCGCGAACCTGCCCTCGGCCGTATTGTCCACCGCGCCGATCTTTTCGGGCAGGGAGTGCGAGAAGATCTTGCCGCTGGCGTCCGTGACCAGCGCGTACCTCACCGCTTTTCCACGGGCGAAATCGTTGACGAGGAAATGCAGCCAGAAGAGGTCCAGCTTGGGGGAGAGCGCCTCGCGCGACGCGCGGGCGAAGGAGTCCGTGCGCGCGGCGGTATCGTTAAGCAGCGTCTGCCGGGCGTCGCGGATGATGTAGTTCGCCATGACGGCGATCAGCGCGAAAATTATTATCACGAAGGCCATGGAGGCCTTCATGATCCAGTTGCCGTATTTTTTCATTTCAATTCTCTATCCTGTGCTGTTTAAAATCCGGCGGACGCCTGTGGGGGCGGGATCAATGCTTTCCCCCGGAGAGGCGGATCTTTTCGCGGAGCTCTTTGGCGGGCGCGTAGGCCGGGTCCAGCCTGAATATCTCCTCCAGGTGCTGCCCGGCGGTATTAAGGTCGTCGCGGGTATACGCGGAGACGGCCTGGTAGTAAAGCTGGTCTATGGCTTTCTGATCGGCGGGGGAGAGGCGCGGGGCTGCGGGCGCGGGTTTCTGAACTGCGGGAGCGGGTTTCTGGACCGCGGGCGGGAGGGAAGGTTTAATCAAGGTCCTGGCCGGCGCGCAGGCGGCCGGCATAAGGAAGATAAAATAAAAAGCGATAAGCTTGTTCATGCGCATGATCGTAAGGGAAGTTTACAACAAAGAACCGCCGGCCTACAAATTTTCCGTGGGCCGGGGACGCGGGCGGAGCACGGCGCGGGCCAAGAAACGTTATAAGTGGAAGAAAGTCTATTAAATGCAGAAGCCGGCGGTTATACCGGAGCGTATATTTCTATATCCTGCTATAAGGCGGCATAGTGTCTCATAGCTAATGACTCATTAGGAGCGATATGAATTCCGGAAAAATAAGCGTAATGCTTTTTGTCATGGCTGCCGGGAGCATTCCGGCCGCAGCGGCAGAGAACATGATGCTGGATGAAATAGTCGTTCGCGGCCAGAAAGAGTCGCCCAGCCAGGAGAGCCTTACCATGCGCGAGGTGCGCGAAAGCCCGGCCAGGGATATGGGCGAGGCGCTGAAGCAGGTGGAAGGCGTTAACGTGGTGCGCAAAGGGGCCATAGCAAATGACGTGGTCCTGCGCGGCTTCCAGAAAGACAATATCAACGTGCTTGTCGACGGAGTGCGGCTGCACGGCGCCTGCCCGAACCGCATGGACTCGCCGGCTTTCCATTATGATTTCGCCCAGATAGAACAGGTGGACATCATTAAGGGCCCCTACGATCTGAGCAACCCCGGCGGGATGGGCGGGGTGATCAACGCCGTTACCAAGAAACCGAAACAAGGCGCTGCGGCGGACCTTAATTTAACCTACGGGTCGTACAAAAGCGTGAACGGCTCGGCGGCGGCCTCTTTCGCCTCCGAGGGATTCGACATACTGGCCGGCTACGCCGGCAAATACTCCGATGTTCCGAAGGACGGCGCCGGCAGGCTTATCACGGATATCTATCCTTCCGCGAGCAAGAACCGCTTCCGGCCCGACGCGCTGGATTCCAGGGCTTATGATATAAAAACCTACTGGGGCGGGGCCGGCGTGAAATCGCCGGAGGGCTCGCGCATGGACCTGGCTTATTCCTACCAGGACGCGGAACACGTGCTCTATCCTTACCTGCTGATGGACGCCGGCTTCGACAAAACCACCATCGTCAATTGGGATTACAAGATAATGAAGGTCTCGGAGCGCGTCCGGAAGCTGAAGTTCCAGGCCTATTGGGACAAGGTGGAACATGTAATGGACGACAGCCTGAGAGAAAGCTCCAGGCCCGGCGGGATGGTCACGAGGAGCTACGGCATGCGGTCCGACGCCGATACCGAAACCGCCGGCGCGAAGGCCAATGCGGAACTGGCCTTCGGAGGCGGCACGCTGAGCGGCGGGGCGGATACCTACAGCCGCAACTGGAACGTGGTCAACCGCCGGGCGATGGCTTCCGGATATGCCCCGCTCAACATGGTACCGGACGCCACTATTGTCAATACCGGCTTCTTCGCCCAGTACGATCGCGCCGTAACCGACAAGATATTCATGACGGGCGGCGCGCGCGGGGACCTGGCGCAGGCAAAGACCGGAGCCGCCAACGCTGCGGCCGCTTCCGGCGTTAAAAAGAACTTCAGCGCGGGCAGCGCCAACCTGCGGCTCACGTTCAAGCCGCGGGACGGCTTTGAGCTGTTCGCCGGCGCCGCGCGCGGCGCCCGCCTGCCGGACCAGAAGGAACTCTTTATAAATATCCCCGCCGTTACGGGCTCGGCGAAAGACACTTCGGGCAATCCCGGCCTGAAAGCCACGGCCAATAATGAAGCCGATCTGGGACTGAAGTTCTCTAACGATAAATTCTACGTCAACGCTTCCGTCTTTTACAGCAGCCTGTCCGACTATATAAATCTGCGCGGCTTTCAGGCCGGCACCACGCAGTACCTGACCTATGAGAACGTCGACGCGGTGGTCTATGGCGGCGAGCTGGGCTCGCAGGTTTCCCTGCCCGGCGACTTTTTCCTGAAGGCCGGGGCCTCCTGCGCCTGGGGACGTAACACTACCGGAGCCCGGCCCCTGTCCGAGATGCCGCCGCTGAAGGGCACGGCGGCCCTGCGCTACGATAACAGCTCCTTCTTCATAGAAGCCGCGGAGAACCTGTCCGCGCGCCAGCACAGGGTGGATACCGCCCTGCATGAAGCGAAGACGGCCGGCTGGTCCACTACCGATCTTAAGGCAGGCTACACGTACAAGGACCTGACCCTCTACGCGGGGGTGTATAATTTGTTCGATAAATATTATCTGACCTACCTTTCATACCTGCGCGACCCGTTCGCTTCGGGCATGAAAGTGCCGGAGAACGGCCGCAACTTCTACGTCACGGGCACGCTGCGATTATAGCGCCGGGCCGGGCCCGGAGGGAGACTGAACATGGATTGGTTAAGACCTGTTATCGATTACGGCGTCCTGGGCCTGCTTATGCTCATGAGCGTCGTCGCCGTTGCGGTGGCCATCGAGCGCCGCCGGTTCTACCGGGAGATAGTGCTTGCGGGGTTCAAGGATAAGCGCAAGCTGGAACTGACGCTGACGCATAAACTGCACCTCATCGCGACTATCGGCAGCAACGCGCCCTACATCGGCCTGCTGGGAACGGTGCTCGGCATCATGCTGACCTTCTATACTATGGGGGCGGACGGGTTCATGGACACGGGGAAGATAATGATAGGCCTGGCCCTGGCCCTGAAAACCACGGCGGTGGGCCTGCTGGTCGCCATCCCGGCCGTGACCATGTACAACTTCCTGGTCCGGAAGGCCAAAGAGCTGCTTCTCGAATGGGAGATACTTAATGGATGAGAAAGAGTTCAGCGCCATCAACGTTATCCCGTTCATAGATATCATGCTGGTCCTGCTTACCATAGTGCTGACCACCTCCACCTTCATCGCCAGAGGGTCCATCCCCGTGCGCCTGCCCCGGGCGGCGGCCGAAAGGGCGGAACTGCTGAGAACGGTGACTATAGAGATAGACAGGGAAGGCGGGCTCTTCCTTAACGCCCGCCAGGTCTGGCTCCCGGAACTGAAAGCGAAAATGGCTTCCCTGAGCCGCGAAACGCCGGTGCTTATCCGGGCGGACAGGGAGATAGCCCTGCAGATGTTCGTGGACGTGATGGAAGCGGTGAGAAATAACGGTTTCAATAAGGTCAGCCTTCAGACAGAAATCAAAAAATAGCGGGTGGCATCATGAACGGGCAGCTGCGGGCTTATCAACTCTCAATAGGGATACACGCCGTGCTCGTGCTGGCGCTGCTGGTCTTTAGTTCGGGCCTTGGCGCCGTCGCGCGCACCAGGGCGCTGGACCTGAGCATGCTCGGCGGCCCGCCCGCCCCGCCCCCGGAAAGGCCGCTGCATCCGCGGGCCAGGTTCGGGCCCGGCGCCGCCGCGCCGCTGCCGCCGAAGGCCCCTGAGCCCGTTCAGCCCCAGGCGCAGCGCGTGAACGCCACGGCCGGGATGGCGCCGGCAGCCTCTCCGCCGGCCGCGGAACCGGAGCAGGCCCCCGCCCTCTCCAGGGACGCGATCCGCGAGCGTTATTCCAATGAAAATTATTCCTATATCCGGGACCGGATCCACCGCAACCTCTCGTATCCGCAAATGGCGCGCAAGATGGGGTGGAGCGGCAGGGTGCTGGTTTCTTTCACAGTCTGCACGGACGGCGGCGTCAAAGACGTCAGGATCGTATCAGGCTGCGGGTTCGAGGCTCTTGACCGCAGCGCGGTGGAAACCATAAAGAGCGGCTCGCCGTATCCGCCTCCGCCGGTGGAGACGGAGTTCGTGATGCCTATAACTTACCGGCTTGAATAAGAAGGGCGGGTATCTCGGTATCGTCTTGAACATAATAGCCTGTTTCCGCGACGGAACATTTCGGGGTAAAGAGGTAAGAGAATGAAAATAAAGCAAAGCGTGATGATGAGCCGCCTGGCTCCGGCGGGCCTGCTATTACTGGCGGTTATGCTTCTCCCGGCGGCAGGACGCGCAGGCGCGGATCCCGCCACTATGCCTGGAAAGAAGACTATAACCCTTGAAATGCGGAAAGCCGCCGCCGCGCGCGCGGCTGAACGCAAAAAAAGCGCGGCGCCGCTCGCCGCAGCACGGCGTGCGGCGGCGCCGGCGCCCGGCGGAGCCCCCGATTACTTCAACTATTCCAATTACGCCAACAGCCCGATGCCGACGGTGGTTAGCGGCGCGGTTACAGGCGGCGGGATACGCAAATTCATAGACACGCTCCCCGGGGTCGGCGCGGCCAACGCCAATAACCTCGGCCAGTACATCCCCATAGCCGTCGCGGACAATACGACCTACCCGGGCTCGGACTATTATCGGATAGGCCTGGTGGATTATACCCAGAAAATGCATAGCGATCTCCCCCCCACAAAGCTGCGCGGCTATAAGGACCTTGCCCCGTCCGCCGACGGCGGCGCCCATTACCTCGGGCCGCTGATCATCGCTCAGAGGGGCAGGCCCGTGCGCGTAAAATTCACCAACTCGCTCGGCACCGGGAACGCCGGCAAGCTTTTTGTTCCGGTGGACCCCACTCTTATGGGAGCGGGGATGGGACCGGACGGCATGAATTCTTATACCGAGAACCGCGCCACCGTACACCTTCACGGCGGCGATTCACCCTGGATAAGCGACGGGACGCAGCATCAGTGGTTCGTCCCCGCCGGCGAAGCGACCCCTTACAAGACCGGAGCCAGCAAAAGGAACGTGCCCGACATGGCGGATCCCGGCGACGGCTCGGGGACATTTTTCTGGCCCAACCAGCAGAGCGCGCGCCTTATGTTCTATCACGACCATGCGTTCGGCCTGACCCGCCTTAACGTGTACGCGGGCGAGGCCGCCGGTTACCTGCTCAAAGATACTACGGAAGAGAACCTGATAGACACCGGTGTTCTGCCGGACGCGGGCGGAGTTTACCATTATGGCATACCGCTCGTAATACAGGACAAGACTTTCGTGGACTCGACCACTATCCCGGCGCAGGACCCGACCTGGAACTGGGGTTCCACGCCGGGAACTGCCCGGACCGGCGACCTCTGGTACAACCATGTTTACATGCCTAACCAGAACCCGGCCGACCCTTTCGGCGTTAACGCCATGGGGCGCTGGGATTACGGTCCCTGGACCTGGCCTCCTCCTGTTGTAGCGCATGGCCCTGATCCGGACGGCACCCCCGGCGTTCCGGCGGTGTCGGCCGTGCCCGAATCATATATGGACACGCCGATGGTCAACGGCACGGCTTATCCTCGTCTTACCTTGCTGCGCCAGCCTTACAGGTTCAGGATACTCAACGCCTGCAACGACCGCTTTCTGAACCTGCAGCTCTATTACTCCGACGCCGGCGGGACGGAAGTCCCCATGGTGCCGGCGGTGTTCAATTCCGCTTATCCGCCCACCTGGCCGACGGACGGCAGGGCGGGCGGAGTTCCCGATCCGGCGGCGGCGGGCCCGTCCATCATACAGATAGGCACGGAAGGCGGCTTCCTGCCCGGGCCGGTAGTGATACCTCCCGTGCCCATCAGCTCGGAGGAGCTTCCCTACCATTCGCTGCTGCTCGGCACGGCGGAAAGGGCGGACGTTATAATCGACTTCTCGCAGGTTCCGCTGAGCGTTACCCATGTCATTCTTTATAATGACATGTCCGCGCCTGTTCCCGGCGGCGACTCCCGTTATGATTACTACACGGGCGACCAGGACCAGACCGCTATAGGCGGAGCTACTACCACCGTCGCGGGTTACGGCCCCAACACCCGGACGATCATGCGCTTCGATCTTACGGGCGGGATAGTCTCAAGTTTCAATCTTGCGAATCTGCAGGCGGCCCTGCCCGCCGCTTATGCCGCTTCCAGGCCGCAGCCCATAGTGCCGCAGGCCGCTTATAATACGGCCTTCGGCGCGGCTTACACCGACAAGTTCGCGAAGCTAACGGATAATTCCCTGACCTTCGTTCCCGGCGGCTCTGCCCTTGCGACGACCGTACAGCTGAAGTCCAAAGGGCTCGGCGGCGGCTTCGAGCCCGGGTACGGCCGCCTGGTAGCCACGCTGGGAACGGTCGGCCCCGCGGGCCAGATACCTCTCGCCAATGTAGATCCCGCGACCGAGATCCTGCAGAACGGCGAGACGCAGATCTGGAAGATAGTAAATACCGACATGGACGTTCATCCTATCCATTTCCACCTGTTCAACGTTCAGGTGGTCAACAGGGTCACCTGGGGCGGACAGATAACGCCTCCCGACGCCAATGAACTGGGCTGGAAGGATACCGTCAGGACGCCTCCGGGCGTGGATACTATCGTTGCTCTGCGGCCTGTAGCTTCCACTTTCCCGTTCGTTGTTCCCGACAGCATCCGGCTGCCGAACCCAACCATGCCGGAGGGCGCCGCGTGGAATAGCCTGGACCCGGTGACCGGCAATCCCGTCATGCTGACCAATGTGATGACCAACTTCGGCAAAGAATATGTCTGGCACTGCCACATACTTGGCCATGAAGAGAACGACATGATGCGCCCGATCATCTTCCGGATGTCGGCGCCGGGTTCGATAGAAATGGCTTCCATTTTCCCGGATCAGGCTTCGGCCGGGCCGCAGGATGTGATACTGAATATTACGGGCTCGGGGTTCGCCGCCGGTTCCACGGCCATGCTTACCCGCGCCGGCAAAAACGCCGTGCTCGCCGCGTCAGCCAGCGTATTGAGCCCGACGCAGATGACCGCGACGTTCCACCAGCCGTTCGCTCCGGGCCCCTGGAACGTCTCCGTGGCGGGCGGCGGCCAGACAGTGACGCTCCCGAACGCGCTTACGTTGTTGTCCGCGGCGTCCGCCAGCACCGCCAAGGTCTTCCAGGGCATCTTTAAGCCGAGGCAGGGCGAAGCCGCGCGGCTGGTCACCTCCCTGGCAATGGCGGGCGGGATGTCCATTAACGTCTACGACAGCCTGGGCCGCTTCATCAAGGAGATCTTCAAGGGGACGCGGGCCGCCGGAAATTATGTTGATTCCTGGGACGGCACTACCTCCGGCAACAAGCTCGTTGCGTCAGGCGAATATCTTATACACTTTAAATGTCCCGGCTTCAGCGTGACGAAGCGTGTGGTGGTGATAAAATAAAAGCGGGAACATCGCCCCCGGCGGCCGCCGGATCGCCTGCCCTTCCCGGGTGCCGGACCGTTCAGCCTGAATCCGGCAGTTGATGGTTTGTACTTTAGAGCCGTTAGCGGCGCGAAATTGCTGTTCCGTTATTTATTCTCTACCGTAATGGTCCTTCCGCCGCGGCCCAGCGCGTTAAAACACCTTATAAGGATCTGACCTTTTTCCGCGATAGGGCCGGAGTATATCCGGCTTTGCGCTGTCGGCTCGGTGCCGTCGGCGGTGTAGCGCAGCGTCAGCGCCGGCAGCTGCGCGTTCGCGTACACCCGGCCGCCCCTGCTCACCGCGCCCGGCGGCGGTATCCTGTAGCCGAACCCGCCGGCCATATGGTCCAGCCTGGGCAGCTCCCGCTTTCCCACGACGTTGACGAACCCTGACCAGGCGCTGTCGTACAGCCGCCGGCTCCGGGCCTCGTCCTTTTCCCGTGCCCATTCGGGGTCAGGCGCCCAGGCGCGTTCGGCCAGGGCCAGCAGTTTCGGCAGCAGCATGTATTCCAGGGACTCGTTGGTCCTCAAGTTCTCCCCCCACAGCAGGCCCTGAATGCCATAAATGTTCGCTCTTCCGCGTTCGGACAGCCGCTCCTTCCCGGAGAAGGACATCGGATCGGCCGGGTTTCCGGCGGCGTCCTCCTTAGTAGTCCTGTAATAATCATAAGGGACGAAATAGAAAGGCTTATCGAGGTCCTGGAACCCGCCCCAGTAATAGCCCGGCTCGTCCGGCGACTTTGAATAAGCGAGGTCTAAATAATTATTGCTCACACAGGACAGAATTACTTTATATCCGGCGTTGGCCAGCCGGTAGGGCAGGTCCTCTGAACCCCAGCCTATCATGTTGTTCCAGACATGCAGCCGGACGTCCCCGCCGGCGAAGTCCGGCTCCGGGACCGCCCGGCCGCCGCCTGGCGGCGCTTTGCGCAGGCCGAGTTCCTCCCAGCCGGAAAGGGCGAGACCACGGGCTTTCAGCAGCGCGTTCACCCTGGCGTAAAAATAATGCCAGAGGCCGTCAGTAGTTTTAAGCGAAGGGTTTTTCTCCACGAACTCGAGGCAGGCCGGGGATTTTTTCCAGGCTCCGTCCGGCACCTCGTCCCCGCCCATGTGTATCGAGTCGAGCGGCGCTCCGGCTTCGCGGTACATAGCCTGTATCTCGTCCACGACCACTTCCAGAAAACCGTAGACGGACGGCAGAGCGGCGCACAGCACATTATCAGTCCAGCCCTGCGGCGTGCGGTATTCGGACCTGTCCTCGGGATCGCGCAGCAGATACCGCCCGGCCTCCTCCGTTCTTTTCAGCTTCGACAATCTTTCATAGCGGGCGTCCATCGCCTTTATAGCGGCCCGGGCGTGGCCGGGCGCTTCTATTTCCGGCATAACGCTTATATGGCGCGCGCCGGCGTACCTGAGTATTTCGATGAAATCCGCGCGCGTGTAGTAGCCGCTGGCAAGCGTTCTGCCCGGCTCGGGGCCGGCGCCGTAAGACGGCGGCAGCATTGCCGCGCCGCCGGCGGTATGGCCGCGCTTCGCGCCTATTTCCGTCAGCTCCGGCAAAGACCGTATCTCCAGCCGCCAGCCCTCGTCGTCGGCTATATGGAAATGAAGGACGTTCAACTTGTAGAACGCCATCAGGTCCAGCACTTTGAAGATCTCTTCTTTGCTTTTGAAGTTGCGGGCCACGTCCAGCAGCAGGCTCCTGAAACCAAAGCGCGGGGCATCCTCCACCTCTACGGCCGGAATGTTTATCCGCGCGGCGCCGGACAGGGCGGCCGGGGGGATCAAAGCCTTCAGCGATTGTATGCCATAGAAGATGCCTGCCCGCGTTGAGGCCGATATAACTGCCGCTTCCGCATTGACGCTGAGCCGGTAGGCCTCATCACCCATAGCGGCTTTTTTAAGCGCTATTACAAGCCTTGAGCCGGCCTTCCCGGGCCCGGCGCCCGGCAGCTTCGCCATCTCAGCGGCGAGGTACCGCGCCTCCGGGCCGAATTCCGGGTCGGCCTCTATGCGCGTATCAGGGCCCAGTTCGAAAGTTCCCGGGAGCTCCTTGTAAGAGGCCGGGGTCGGCAGTATCTTTATAAGCCGCTCTTCGGGAATATCGGTTATCGCGGCGTTCTTTAGGTAGATGTCTTCGGGTTTTATGAAGCCGGCTTCCGGATCGTTCAGCGGCGCGTAGGAGAGGTCTGTTATCGGAAGGCCTTTTTCCGGGTCGGAGTCCGGGACCAGGTACAGGCCTGAGGGGGCGGCGGTATAATTCAGCACCTCGCCTTCAGAAGTGTAGGTTATCACGCGCGCCTGCCCGGGGCCCGGAGGAAAGCCCGCGATGGGCGAAAGTTTATAAATATCCCCGTTGACGCGCTCTATGACGGCGCCGCCGGAGGCCGACCCGGGATCTATATCCCTGAAACAGTTGAAATACATGGTCCAACCCGCCCAGGGAAACTCGGCAGAGCCTTTATTGAAAAAGGTCAGCTTCTCGAGGTTCCGGGGTTTTCTGGAGGCCAGTTCCCATCTGACCGCCAGGCCGTCGGCGTTTAAGCCGGTTCCCGCGGCGGCGGCCGTCAGAAAGCCCGTCAAAAGCAGCGCCGCCAGAAAGCCGGCCTGCGTTCCAGAGCGGAGTTTTTTCCGGGCCGGGCCCGGCGACAAAATATTAGGTATGGCCATTTTTCCAGGACCGAAGCCGGCCGCTAATCCATAACTTTCCAGCCCCGGCGGTTCAGGTCCCAGTAGACCACGCAGCCGGCCGCGGCGGCCAGCGCGAGGAAGATAGCTCCCGTGCCCGTCTGGCCGAACAATATCTTACCTATGCCGAACAGCGTCATGTATACCATCACGCAGCCGGCCGCGAAATCCAGCAGATTGTTCAGCCCGTCGTGCGGCGGCACTATCTCCGGCGCTTTAGCGGCTATGGCGCCCCACAGCGCGGCGTTGGGCCGCACGCGGCGGTAGAAGGATAAAAGCTTGCTTTCCTCCTCCGGGGCGGTCAGCATGGTGGTGACCAGCCAGACCACCGTTGAGCAGGCCACCGTTATCAGCACGGAGTACGCGAACTGGCGCGGGTCGTCGGAGTTCAGCTTGAAGCCGTACATGGCTATCAGCGAAACCACGAAAGAGGCCGCCATCGCCGAGATCTCGCTCCAGGCGTTTATGCGCCACCAGAACCAGCGCAGAATGAACACGCTGCCGGTGCCCGCGCCCAGCGCCAGCAGGAATTTCCACGCGCCGGAGATGGAGCTCTGGTAATAGGTCACTACGCACGAAACTATCATCAGCAGCATAGTGGCGATCTGCGAAACCCGCACATAATGTTTTTCATCCTTGTCCTTCTTCAGGAACCGCCGGTAGAAATCATTGACTATGTAGGAGGCGCCCCAGTTGAGCTGCGTGGCTATGGTGGACATGTAGGCCGCCGCGAAAGCGGCTATCATCACGCCGCGCAGCATCGGCGGGAAAACGGCGGGATCCACTATGGTCTTGATGAAGCCGGATTCCTTGTCGACCAGCGTGGGGTAAAGCACCAGCGAGGCCAGCGCGGTAAGTATCCAGGGCCAGGGCCTGATGGCGTAATGGGCGATGCTGAACCACAGCGTGGCCAGCAGCGAGTTCTTCTCGTCCTTGGCGCAGAACATGCGCTGGGCTATGTAGCCGCCGCCGCCCGGCTCGGCGCCCGGGTACCAGGT
>CAIQNV010000094.1 GCA_903873295.1 uncultured Elusimicrobia bacterium | reverse complement strand
ATTGGTTTCCCCGTCTTGTATACTGATTACACACTCAAGTGTCACTCGTATTTCCATTTTGACCCACCTCTTCTTGCAGGATTTGGTGGGTCTTATTTTACCCTAATACCGGGTTCATGTACGACTATGGGACACTATTAAGAAATTGCTGGAAGCCAATAAGGCCGCGGCCCTATGAACGAGATCAACTTCACGCTCAGGCCTTTCCGCAAGGGCGACGAACCCTCGCTGGCCGCGAACATAAGCAGTAAAAAGATAGAGCGCTATACTCAGAATATCCCGTACCCTTACAAAATTGAGCACGCGCGGCAATGGGTAAAGCGTAATATAGAGAACGACCGAAAAAAAGAAAAGGCGGAGCGGAACTTTGTCATAGACCTGGACGGGCAGGTGATAGGCAGCGTGGGCCTCTCGGGCATCAGGGGCCACCGGGCCGAGATAGGCTACTGGCTGGCGGCGGAGCATTGGGGCTGCGGGATAACTACGGCCGCCGTGAAGATGGTCACGGCCTACGCCTTCAAAGAGCTGGGCCTGCGCCGGGTATACGCCTATGTGGCGCCGGCCAACAAGGCCTCCTCCGGCGTCCTTAAGAACGGCGGCTACAAGTACGAAGGTCTGATCAGGAAGCACGGCATGAAACACGGCAAGCCGGTGGACCTGCTGCTTTTTGCGAAAACCCGCTAAGCGATGCGGCGCTAAATAAAACTGCCGGGCACGCGCCCGGCAGTTTGATTTTATGCGCCGGAAAGGTCTTAGTCGTCGGTAGTAATGCCGTTGAAGAAAGCGCGGTTCAGCACGGTGCTCTCTCCGGCGGTTTGATCGTTGGCCTGGGGCTTTACTCCGGTCCAGAATTCGGGGCTGAGCATAGTGCCGGTGTTGAGCATCTTCTGGTCGGCGGAATAGATAACCTCGCAGTCCCTTTTGTAAGGCATCTCCGGGCAGCCGAACTTGCTGAAGACGGCATAGCGGTAATCGAAGCCGCCCTGGCCCGCCTCAACATGGCCTTGGGAGGAGAAGTATTTGAAGCCGACCACAGTGGAATTATACTGCGGCTGCATCTTCCCGGTGGAGTTGATATACCCCATAAAAGTCACCGCGTGGCCGGTTTTGGTGGTGCGGTTGATATTAACGAAGTCGCCGGGCGTCAGCTTCTCGAAAGGGCGGCGCTCGCCCATCCCGAAGTTGATCAGCGCGTCGGCGGTGCCGTTGGCGTTAAAAGCGGGGTTCACCCAGATATGCCCTTTAAGGTCGGTTACGGCGAGGCCCTCGAAGCTGCGCTTAGGGAGGTAGCTGTAAACGGAATAATCGCCGGTCTCCTTGGCGTAGAGCTCAAAGGCGGTGAGGATGATCTCCATCTGGGCGGCCACGCACATAGTGAGCGGAGCGTGGCGGGCCTTGATGGTGCCGAAGGTGTAGTACTCTATGTCGTGCGTAAGTATGGAGCTGATGTCATAGCCCAACAGGCCGTATTTCGACGAAAGGTAGTCGACAGATTTTAAAATATAGGAATTGAAATATTTTTTGTCCGGGCGCGCTTCCCCGCGCAGCGGGACGGAGACGGCGGGAACGGAGAGAGCGGGAATGTCCCCGAGAGTCGCCAGCGTGACGGCCGCAAGCCTGAATTCAGGTTCGCCCGCGTAAGTTCCTCCTGGCGCCAGGAACAAAAGGGGAAGAAGAAATTTAAACATTGACATTCCTCAACTCAGCCTGCTTACCCCAATTATACAACTTCAAAAGCCTTTGTCAACAGAAGGATCCGGGAAATCCGCTTCTCATCAAACCCCGCCGATCCATAAATGACCGACGCCCAGAAAAAGCCCGCAAGAAAGCGATGACGGAGGTTGCTGTTTTTCGTATAATCGGAGAAAGGGACTTTCAGTTATTGTCGGCTCTTGAGACCCCCGGCGCGCCTGCCGCGGAACTGCCCCGGAACGCGCTAATAATCTCGTCACGGAGAAATCATGAAACAGCACAATTGCACTCCGATAGAAATTCTGCTGGTAGAGGACAATGAAGACGATGTCATCCTGACCTCGCGGGCGTTTAAAACCGGAAAGGTGGCGAATAACCTGAGCGTGGCTTCGGACGGAGTGGAGGCGATGGCTTTCCTGCGCCGGGAGGGGAAATACGCCGCGGCGCCCCGGCCCGACATCATTCTGCTCGACCTGAACCTGCCGCGCATGAACGGGCATGAACTGCTGGAAAAAATAAAAAGCGACCCGCTGTTCGCGGCCATACCGGTCGTCATACTTACAACTTCCAAATCTGAAGACGATATTGTTAAAACTTATAAGAACCACTCGAACTGCTTCATCTCCAAGCCCGTTACCATGGAGGAGTTTACGAAAGTAATACGGAAGGTGGAGGAGTTCTGGTTCCTGATAGTGCGCCTGCCGCAGCAGGAAAACACAAAAGCCGGCGGCAAGCCGTAAAACGGGTGGGGGGCAAGAATGAAGAAAACCATTATTGTATTTGCCGTCCTCGCGGCCGCCGCAGGCGGCGCGTTGCACGCGCAGGAGCTCAAGGACCTCAGCCTTGAGCAGCTTTTGAACCTGGAGGTCATGACAGCTTCCAGGTTCCCGCAGCCGCTGACAGCGGCCCCTGCCACGCTTTTCGTGCTGACGCAGCGGGACATCCGTACTCTCGGCGCGGCAAGCGTAGTTGATCTGCTGCGCAATGTCCCCGGACTGGACATAATGACGGCCTGGGACACCGAGATAGAGGTCGGCGCGCGCGGGCTCAACACCTTAGAGAACGCAAAAATGCTGGTTCTGCTGGACGGCCACCGCGTCAATGATGACTTCTCGGGCGCGGTGCGCTGGAAAGAGCTGCCGGTCCTCCTTGAAGATATTGAGCGGGTGGAGGTCAGTCTCTCCCCTAACTCTGCCCTTTACGGCGCTAACGCGTTTTCAGGGATCGTCCAGATCTTCACCAAGCCGGCGTCCCGGCGCCGGGGGGTGCGGGTGGGAGCGCAGGCCGGGAATAAGAAGGACCAGGGTTACTCCGCGTCCTACGGCGGGTCGCTGGGCAAGCTCGCCTTCGCGCTGACGGCTGCGACAGACAAGACTGAGGGCTGGGGTAACCGCGAACCCGGCGACGTCGGAGAAACCGTGCAGCCCATTCCCCCTTCCACCATCGGAGGGGCCGCGAAGCTCAAGGACTGGTCGGAGCTCTCCAGGGTGACCCTCCGGGCTGATCTGCCGGCCGGGCGGGACCGCCGGCTGTCGCTGCGGGGAGGGATCGTCTCCGGTGTGCTTAGTAATCCGGACCTCTCAGGCACACCAGGGAAGGCCGCCAATAACCCTACGCCGACCCGCAACGGCTATGCCCAACTGATTTACGAGCGCGATTTCGGGGACCGCGCCGGCCTTGAGGCGCAGCTTGAATCCTCCTATAAACGCGACGAAGGACTCCAACCGTATCTGACGCGAAGGCAGAACGGCGAAGCCCGTTATTGGAGCCGCTTGGGCGAGAGCTTGCGCCTGACCGCCGGCTTGACCGGTGAATCGGCCCATGTGGAATCGGCGTATCTTGCCCACCCGCGCTTGAACGACAGCCTTTACGCCGGGTACGGACAGCTTGAAGTATGGCCGGGGGAGGACCTCTCCCTCACCGGAGGGCTGCGCTATGACAAGCACAAAGACATGTACGGCATGTTCTCTCCGCGCGGCGCCGCTGTCCTTTCCCTGGGCGAGGGCCACTCGCTGCGTTACGGCACCGGCTCCGCTTTTCGTAAGGCGTCCGTCCTGGAAACCTACGCTTTATCCGTTAGCTCCCCTACCATCGTAGAGGGCCAGGCGGAATATCCGGGCGGCCGGCGCCTGCCGGAGCGGATCAACTATCAGGAACTGTCTTACCAGGGCCTGCTCCATGAACGCCTTTCACTGCGGTTCGGCCTGTTCCGTTACAAGGTCCGGGATCTTATCCTCCTGCAAAAACAGATTGCGCCGTATCTGGGCTACACGAATCCGCTCCGCTACGAGAATCTGCAGGGCTTGAATATCAACGGCGCCGAAACAGAGCTGCGCTGGGCGCCCATCAATGCCTTGCAGACCTTCGGCAATGTCTCGTACCAGGATTTGAACTACCTCGCGGCTATAGACGGACAGCAATTGAGCGTGCCGCAGATAAAATCGAACCTCGGGTTCACTTACGAGACGGACTCCGGGCTGGCAGGCAGTCTGGTCGCGCACTATGTCGGCGCCAGGAAAGCGCAGTTCGGGATCCCCTGCAAAGACGGAATCACCCGCTTTATGGACATCGGAAGCTATACGACGCTGGACACAAAACTGACCTACTCGGTCCATTACAGCGGCGGGGCAATAGAGTTAGGACTGACGGTCCTGAACCTGCTTGACAAGAGACATATTGAATATCCTGTATCCGACGGCAGCAATAGTTATTTCGGCCTCGGTTCAACTCCCTATACCGAAGACCAGCGGAGCGCTTATGAGAACCGCAACGCTCTTAATGACCGGCGCGTGCTCGTGAACGCCTCGTGGCGGTTTTGAGCCCGAGAATTTTGCAAGCCCGGCTGAAACGCCGGAACGGAAGTGAACTTTGAGTTTTATTATTCGCAAGCTTTTAAGGGCTGCCGCGCTCTGTGCCCTGCTTCTTACGACTTTACTGTCGCCCGTTCCTGCCGTCGATTTCGCCGAATACCGCGTTAAGGCGGAATTCTTGGAAAGGATAGCGGAGTTCGTGGAATGGCCGGCCGGAGCTTTCAGCGGGCCGGAGGCTCCTTTCGTGATAACGATAGCCGGCACGGACCCGTTCGGGCATTACCTCGAAGACCTGGCGCGGACCAGGACCATAAAAGGGCGCGCTGTCGTGCTGCACCATGTCGAACCCGGAGACCCGCTGGGAGCATGCCATCTGCTTTTCATCGCTAACAGCGAACACCGACGTCTGGATGAAATTCTTGCTTCCGCCGCCGGCAGGGCGGTGCTTATTATAGGCGACGGGAAGAGATTCGCCGAGAAAGGCGCCCATGTAGCAGTATACAGAAAAGAAGGACGCCTCCGTTTCGAGCTGAACCTGGAAGCCTCCCGCAGGAGCGGCCTTATCTTCAGTTCAAAACTGATGCCCCTAGCCGCGGCCGTGTACGGCAAGGAAGGCCCGTGAAACGCTTCAGAGATATCCCCATCTCCGCCAAGCTCACCCTGCTGATGGCGGGCATAGCCGTGACCTCCGTGCTTGCCGGGTTCGCCGCGATAACGGCGCTGGACAAAAGAGTCCTCAGCCGGGAACTTGTCAAAAACATCACGCTTATCGCAAAGATGTACTCGGAGCAGTGCGTGGCTGACCTGGCTTTCAACTACCCGGACGAGGCGCGGCAGACCCTGGAAAAACTTTCGCTGATGGCTGAAATAAACCATTCAGCGATATACGGCAAGAACGGCAAACTGTTCGCCTATTATTCCCGCGCCGGCGCGTATCCGACAGAGGTTCCGCCGGACATTTCCGCCGCCCACGCTCCGCGGCCGCAGAACGGCGGGGCGCTGGACATTTTCGAGCCGATGGTATATAAAGGCTTGAACTACGGGACTCTCTCCATAAACGCCTCCACCGCCGAGCTTTCACGCCGGATCTCCACTAAGATAAAGATACTTGGGGTATTGGCTGTCTGCATAACTTTTCTTTCCCTTTTTATTTCCACGCTGGCGCAGCGCCTGGTCTCGGTTCCTATCCTTAAACTGGCGGGGCTGGCCCGGGAGGTGGCGGAGGCGAAAGACTATTCCATGCGCGCCGGTCTGGACCGCGGGGACGAGATAGGCGAGCTGGCCGCCGGGTTTGACGCCATGCTTTCGGGCCTGGAAGCCCGCATTCGCGAACGCGACTTCGCCGAGGAGGCGCTGAGGCAGGCGCATAACACGCTGGAAGTCAAAGTAGCGGCCAGGACAGAGGAACTGAAGCTGGCTAACGAGGAGCTTGAGGCTTTTAATTACTCGGCTTCGCACGACCTGCGCGCCCCCATACGGCGCATAGACGGGTTCAGCGCTCTGCTTGAACTGGAATGCGCCGGGACGATAAATGCAAATGCCAAAGACTACCTGGCCAGGATACGCAAGGGCTGTATACAGATGACGACAGTGGTGGACGATCTGCTTAAACTTTCCCGCATAATGCGTCAGGAGATAAAATTCGAGAAAGTGGATTTAAGCGAGCTGGCCCGGGAGGCCGTCAGGCGCCTGCTGGAGGACGAACCCGGCAGGGCCGTGCAATTCGAAGCAGCGAAAAGCTTATATATCAGCGGCGACGCCGGACTTCTGGGAGAGGTAATAAGCAATTTGCTGGAGAACGCCTGGAAATTCACGCGGAAAACCGAGAACGCCGTGGTAGAGTTCGGCGCGGCGGAGAGGGGCGGGGAGACGGTCTATTTCGTAAAGGACAACGGCAAAGGCTTCGACATGAAATACTCCGACAAGCTGTTTCAGCCTTTCCAGCGGCTTCACTCCCCGGACGAATACCCCGGCACCGGAGTGGGCCTGAGCACGGTGCGCCGCATCGTCGAGCGCCACGGCGGCAGGATCTGGGCTGAAGCCGCCGAGGACAAAGGCGCCGCCTTTTACTTTACAGTGAACTCGCCCAAGCAAGCGCCGTTGTAGCGGACTTAAATCCTTCATTCAACCCTGCCGATAAGGCGCAGGATGCCGTCCAGGATGGTCAGGGGATGCGGGGGGCAGCCGGGGATATAGAGGTCCACCGGGATCTCCGGCGGGATGCCGGCGCATTCCTCGTGGCCCGCGTAGGGACCGCCGGAGATAGCGCAGGCGCCGCAGGCGATAACGACTTTGGGAGAGGACATAGCCGCGTAAGTCTTGCGCAGAGCGAGCTCCATATTCTTTGTAACCGGACCCGTCACCAGGAGCCCGTCCGCGTGGCGGGGCGAGGCCGCGAACTGCACGCCGAAACGGCCGAGATCCCAGCCGATGGTCTGAAGAACATTGCAGTCCGCCTCGCAGGCGGCGCAGCCGCCGGCGCTCACCTGCCGCAGCTTGAAAGAGCGGCCGAAGAGCCTGCGCAGCCCGGCCCCCAGACTTTCCGCCCGCCTGAAATCCTCATCCGTAATAACCAGGGCGCCGCGCCCGGACGCGCAGAGCTTGTACTCCCGCGTAAATTCCACCGCCTCAGGCGCCGCATTGGCGCAGGCTCCACAAAAAATACAGCGGCCCATGTCCAACCCGGGCTTTTCACCGGCGGTGAGCGCCCCATAGGGACAGGCCGCCGCCGCCTTCTCCAGCCGGCCCGGCTTCAGCTTGGGCAGGCCCAGCCCGCGCGGCGGCAGCATCAGGCCGGCCGACGGGAATTCCATAGTCCGATAGCCCTGCTTCCAGCGCGCCATTAAAGCCTTGATCATAAATCACGCCCGCAGTAGGAAAGATTGAAGCTCTTGTTGCAGAGCGGAAAATCTGAGATCTCGCCGTTCCTGAGCGCCAGCGCCAGGCCCTGCCAGTTATGGAAGGATGGATCCACGATTTTGTAATGTCTGAACTTCCCGCCGGGCCCGGTAAGCGCGAAGTGACAGATCTGGCCGCGCCAACCCTCCACAAGCGAGACCGCGGCGCTGTCCGCCTTAAGGCAGCCGCATTCCGCCTCGACGGGGCCCGCGGGCAGGGCGTCCAGCCAGCCGGCGATAAGCTCTGCGGATTTCTGTATCTCAAGCCACCGGACATAAGCCCGCGAATAGACGTCCCCGCTGCCCGAGACGCCCAGCGTAAAGCCCTCGTAAGGCCCGCTTGAGAAATTGCGCCGCGTATCAAGCCCCACTCCCGAGGCCCGCGCGACCGGGCCGACCAGCCCGAGACCTTCGGCCGCCTCTTTTGATACCACGCCGGTGTCCTCGAACCTGTCGGCCACCGAGCCGGTCTCCCAGAGCAGCGAGACGGCGCTTTGCACGTCGCGGAAAGTGTTTTCCAGCCGCAGCTTAAGCTCGTGTATAAGAGCGGCGTCCAGGTCGAAATTCACTCCACCGGGCCTGAGCATATTCCGGCCGAAGCGGCTGCCGCAGACAAGCGCGGTCATATTCAGGAAATCCCCGCGCAGGCGGCCGCAGAAAGAAGCTGCGGGCAGATAGGCCACGTCGCCGGCCAGCGCTCCAAGGTCGCCGGTATGGTTGGCCAGCCGCTCCAGCTCAAGCATTATTCCGCGCAGGATCTGCGCCCGGGGCGGCACGTTCACGCCGCTGAGGGCTTCCACGGCGCCGCAATAAGCCCAGCCGTGGCCGATGGTCGTATCGCCGGCCAGGGTTTCAGCGTAATGCAGCGAGCGCCCGTCCGGCCCGCCTATGAACTTCTTCTCCAGGCCCCTGTGCTGGTAGCCCAGCATTATCTCTAGGTGGAAGACGCGCTCGCCGTGGCACTGGAAGCGGAAATGCCCGGGTTCGATAACTCCGGCGTGCACCGGCCCGACGGCCACCTCGTGAACCTGGCTGCCGTGCACGGTGAAATAATCGGCCACGCCCGGCACCGCGCCCGGGGTATTGAAGCGGATGGGCTTCAGCCAGGGATGGCCCTCGGGCTTCAGCCCGGCCTGCTCGAAGATCTCCCGCTCGAAAAGATGCAGTTGGGGAAAAGAGGGCGTCAGCGCCCTGAAAGGCCCGTAAGCCTGTGTCGAGTAAACCTCTATGCGGCCCTCCCTGTCGAAGCCCACCGCCATCACCAGGCGGTGCGCCTCTCCTTCGGGCAGGGCGAAATAGGCCAGCGCCCTGCCGCCCGAGGCCAGGCGGGAGGCCGCGGTCTCGAAGAAGATCGAGGGATCCAGCTCGGCGGCGCCGAAGTCGAAGCCCGAGAGATGTTCCACTTTCATAGTTTGCCGCCTATATCCCGCGCCGCGGCCGCGAGCAGGTCGTTCAGCCAGCCGGGGATAAATACTCCGGCAAGTATAACGCAGGCGAAGAAGGCCGCTGCCGGACCCAGCATGCCGGACGGTTCGGCAAAAGGCTTCTCGCCCGGTTTTGCCTCGTGTTCGCCGAAGGTCATGGAAATGAAAACGGAAGCCATACCGGCGAAGAGGATGGCCAGTAAACCCAGGTAAGCGCCGGCCAGCCAGTAATGTTTAAGCGCCACGGCCTCACGGAGAATTATAAACTTGGCCAGGAAAATCCCGGAGGGGGGCGTGCCGGTTATAAGGAAGAAGCCGGCCAGCCAGAGCGCGGCGGTGCGCGGCGCGCGGCGCCAAAGGCCGCGCACGTCGGCTATGCGCTTTGTTTTTTCGGCGGCCAGCACTACGCCCGACGTAAAGAACAACCCCGCCTTGGCGAGCGAATGGCTGAGCGCGCCCAGCATGGCGCCAAAGACCGCGCCGCCGCCCAGCCCTATGCCCAGCGCCAGTATGCCCATGTGCTCGATGCTGGAATAGGCGAGCAGGCGCTTGTAATCCCGCTGTCCGAGCATGAAGAGCGCCGCAGTGAGAATTGAGAATAGCCCGAAAAGAATAAGTATGCCGCCGGTGAAAGCCGCGAGGCCGGCCGAAGCGCAGACGGAGTTAACACGCAGAATGCCGAGGAAAGCGCAGTTCAAGAGCGCCCCGGAAAGCAGGGCGGAGACCACGGCGGGGGCCTCGCTGTGCGCGTCGGGCAGCCAGGTATGGAAGGGGGAAAGTCCCATCTTGGTGCCGTAGCCTACGAACAGGAACAGGAAGGCCGCCTTTAACAAAGGTTTATCCAGCGCACCGGCTTTTGAAAGCAGGCCGGCGAGGTCCAGCCCCGCGCCGCTCTTAAGGCCGGCGGCGCCGAGGAACAGGTTCCCCATCAGGGCGAGCGCGATGCCGACCGAGCAGATGAGCAGGTATTTCCAGGTAGCCTCCAGCGAGCGCTTGTGCCTGTGGAAATAGATAAGCGGCGCGCTGAGCAGGGTGGTGGCCTCCACCGAGGCCCAGAGCAGGCCCATGTGGCGGCTGGCGGTGACCGCCGTCATAGCCGCCAGGAACAGCAGCAGGCAACCGGTAAAAACCGCCTCGGGCGCGTTGTTGAAAATAAAACCGTCGTCCGCATCCTCGCCGGGGTCGCGCTTCTCGGCGGCCAGATAGGTTACCGCGTAGTGAGAGGCGCCCAGGAAGAGCAGCGAGGTAATCCCGAGGAAGAGCACGCCCAGCGCGTCATAAGCGAACCAGACGGCGCCGGAGACCCGCGGATACAAGGCCGGGATAAAGCCCGCATGGAGATCGAAAACTATCCCATAGGCGGCCTGAAGATAGACCATAAGCGCGGTAAGCAGGAAATGCCCCTTCGCCGTCCACAGCAGCAAGGCGCGGCGGGCCTTATCGTTCCTTATAATGAAGGCCAGTATGCCGGCGGCCAGCGGCAGGAGCATCAGGGCTGCGATCATTTGCCGTACTCCCCGCGGCGCCAGTCGTTCAGCTCGGAAAGCTCCGCCGTGTCTATATGGTCGAATTCCCGGCTGATATGGAAGATGGCTATGCCCATCACAAAAACCGCCACGAACACGTCGAGCAGTATGGCCAGCTCCACCATCAGCGGCTGTTCAACGAACAGCGCGAGGCCGAAGATATAGATGCCGTTTTCAATTACCAGATAGCCCAGCACCTGGGTGATGGCTTTGCTGCGCGTGGTGATGAGCAGGAAGCCCGTGAAAATAGTGGCCAGCGAGGCCGGCACTATCCAGGCCACGCCCGCCTGCGGCAGCGGCAGGCGGGAGCCCAGCCATGAAGAGGCGATGAAGGCCCCGAGGCAGAGCAGGATGGAGGCCGGGTAGCTGATAAGCGGCTCGACATCCCTGCGGGCGCCGCTTTTGTCCCGCGCCCGCATAAGCAGCCTGGGGAAAACCGCGCCCTTGAGGGTGACGATGACCAGCGCGAAAACCACGGCCCGCGCGTGCGGCGCGCCGGAGCCGGCCAGCAGCGGCAGCAGCCCGGCCACCACGCCCTGCAGGGCCACCAGCCTTATGCAGGAGGAAAGCGAGCCCGTCACCGCCAGCGCCAGGTCCAGCAGTATCACGAAAACTATGATCAGTTCGGCGAAAGTATGCATTTTAAATTAACCACAAAGTTTATATCGTCTTTCTTTCTCCGTTCTATGCTTTGTGAACTTCGTGTTTAAATTCACCTCCCCAATTGAAATATAAGCGCCAGCGACGAAAAAGCGAAAGCCGTAATAAGCAGATACGGGACCTTGGTAAGCCGCAGCCTGGCCATGATCGATTCCACCACGCCCACCGCCGCCGCCATACCGAGCAGCGCCAGGCCGAACAGGGCGGAGTCCAAAACCCAGGAACCGCTGTGCCGCGGCAGCACCATGCAGGCTATAAGCGAGGCGAAAAGCCAGAGCTTCAGCGCCGCCCCGTAGAGGATATACGCCAACTCCGGCCCGCTGTGGTCCAGCGCCATCGCCTCGTGTATCATCGTCAGCTCGAGGTGGGTGTTGGGGTCGTCGGCCGGCACGCGGGAATTTTCCGCCAGAAGGACTATAAAGAAAGAGGCGGTCAGCAGCGCGAGCACCGGCGCCGCGGTGCGCCAGCTCTCCCCGGTAAGGGCGCCGAACATCCCAGCCAGCGAGCCCTGCCCGGTGACGCGGGCCAGCGCGGCCAGGCCCAGAAAAAAAGCCGGCTCGGCGAAAACGGCGAACTGCATCTCGCGGCTGGCGCCCATCCCTTCGAAGGCCGAGCCCGTGTCCAGCGCCGCCAGCACGGTGACGAAGCGGGCAAGCCCGAGCAGATAGAGCAGAAAAATAAAATCTCCTTCGAAGGTCAGAAAGGAAGGCCGGCCGGCAAAGGGAAGAACGGCCAGCGCCGCCAGCAGCGCGCTTAAGCCGATAACAGGCCCGGCCTTGAAAACCCAGGTGGTGGTGCGGCTGTAAACGGGGGTCTTCCGGGAAAGTTTATAAAGCTCTAAATAAAGCTGCAGCAGCGGCTGGCCCCGGCGGCCGGAGAAAAAAGCTTTTACGCGGTTTATCACTCCCGCCAGCAGCGGGGAAAGCAGGAGCGCCGCCAGGCACTGGAGGAGGGGCTTTATAATTTCCATAGCAGAAGCCCCAGAAGAGTGACGACTATATACATTATGTAAAGCTGCAGTCTCCCGTGCTGCAGCCAGCTGAACCTGAAAGCCAGGTTCCTTATGCGCACCGCCGCCGGGAGGTAAACCGCGTTAAAAAAAACAGCCTGCGCTTCGCTCGAGAAAGACGCCCGGCCCGGGAAATATTCCGAGATCACCGGGTATTGGCCCAGCTTGCGCAGTATGGGCTGGAAGAAATCCGTGAGCGGCTGGGAGAAGGAGGAGGCTCCGTACTGCATCCGCGCGGACGGGGCGGCGTAGCCGCAGTCCCAGGTCGGGCCTGCCGCGGGCATTTTTACGCCGAGAAAAGCGCTCCGCCTGGCCGCCGCCAGGGCGATCAGGGCCAGGAGCAGAAGCCCCCCGGCTGAAACATAAAGGAGAGGGACGGAAGCGGCCCCCGCGGCGGCGGCGGAGAAGGAAAGTCCGAAACCCGAGGCGACGGCCCGGCCCAGCGGAGCGAGCAGCAGGGGGGCCGCCAGGCCGCATAAAAGGCAGAGCAGGACCAGCGCGCGCATAGAGAAGAGCATCAGCGGGCCCGCCTCCCGCGCTTTGGCGGCACGCTCGGTGCGGGGCTCGCCGAGAAAAGCGGCGCCGCCGGCGCGGGTGAACGCCGCAGCGGCCAGCGCCCCGGCGGAGGCCAGCGCCAGGCCCGAAACTACCCCGGCTATAGCCGTTGACCCCGCCGAGTTCAGGGAGCGGAAGGCCCCGAGGTAGACGAGGAACTCACCGGCGAAACCGTTCAGCGGCGGCAGGGCGCAGGCTGCCGCCGAACCCGCCAGGAAAAGAGGCGCTGTGCGGGGCATACGCTTCGCAAGCCCGCCGAGCGCCTCAAGCTCGGCCGTGCCCGCTCCGTGCAGCACCGAGCCGGCCCCCATGAACAGCAGGCCCTTGAAAAGCGCGTGGTTCAGGACGTGCAGCAGCGCCCCGCCGAAAGCCAGCCCGGCCAGCGCGTCGGCGCCGCAGGCCGCGCCCGCCATGCCCAGCCCTAAAGCCAGGAGGATTATTCCTATGTTCTCTATGCTTGAATAAGCCAGAACCCTTTTGAGCTCATGCTGCGCCAGAGCGAAGAGCGCCCCCAGCAGACAGGAAACCGCGCCTATTATAAGGAGAGTCCAGCCCCACCATTCCTCCCATGGTTTAATGAAGCCCAGCACGCGGATAAGGCCGTAGATCCCGGTCTTTATCATGATGCCGCTCATGACGGCCGAGACCTGGCTGGGCGCGGCGGGATGCGCCTCGGGCAGCCAGACATGCAGGGGGATGAACCCGGCCTTCAGCCCGAAGCCGCAAAGCGCCAGCAGGAACACCGCGGAAGCTATGCCGCGGGAGGGGGAGGGGAAGGAGGAGAAATCGAGCGCCGCGGAACCCGCCCCGAGCAGGCTGAAGGCCGCGAGCAGCATAAGCGCGCCGGCCCCGCCGGCCGTAAGATAAATAAAGGCCGCCCGGCGCACCTGCGGTTTTTCGTGCTCAAAAAGCACCAGTAGGAAGGAGGCCGCCGCCATGAGCTCCCAGCCGAGCATAAAAAGCACGGCGTTTCCCGCCGTAAACACCAGGACCATAGCCGCCGTAAGGATATTGAAGGCCGCCCAGGCCAGGCCGAGCGGCTTCCTGCCCGCGTAATTTTTAAGGTAATCCACGCCGTAGACCGCGGAGAGCCCGGTTAGGATATAGAGCGGGACCAGGAAGAAGGCCGAAAGGGGGTCGAGGGTGAAAGTGAAGGAGCCGAGCGGGACGGGCCAGGGGAAGGAAATTGTCTCGGCGGTCCCCGTTAGAAGGACCTGAAGCGCCGGGATAAGGCCGGCCGCTGAGGCCGCGGCGGCGCCATAGGCCCCGGCGTCCTGGGCGCGGGAGGCGTTCCGGCCAAGGCAGAGCGCCAGCGAAGCGCTTGAAATAAGGATCACTATAGAAAGCAGGACCAGGAGCATTTAAGTTAAAAGAACCTTGTGCAAATTTAAGCCGCGGGCGGTTCAGGAAAGCCTGCCCGCGAAAAACTAATTGCGGCTGTATTTATAATGTAAAAAAATATAGGGCGGTATGTCAAACGGTCATTTTTTATATAAAATAGAGCGCAGGGGGAAATATGAAAAAAGATATAAAAAAGTCAAAGACCGTGCTGGCCGTGCCGGAACTTCTGTCGCAGATCCTCAACTCCGTGGGGTCGCCTGTGTTTGTAAAGGACGGCAGGCACCGCTGGATCTACCTTAATAAGGCGTTCTGCGAGTTCATGGGCCGCCGCGTTGAAGAGGTGCTGGGAAAAAGCGACCACGATTTTTTTCCAAAGGAGCAGGCCGAGGTTTTCTGGGAGCGCGACGACCAGGTTTTCAAGACGCGCGGTGAGAACGTCAACGAGGAGTTCTTCACGGATTCCGCCGGGGTCAGGCACACCATAATCACGCGCAAGCAGGTGTTCAGGAACGAGGACGGGGAAGACGTGCTGGTAGGCGTGATAAACGATATCACCGCGCTGAAGAAAGCGAACAGCGATCTGGCCCTGTTCCGCAAGCTGCTGGAAAACTCCAGCGACGCTATTTTCATCGTCGACCCGAAGGACGGCGCTTTCCTGGACGTAAATGAAACCGCCTGCCGCCGGCTGGGCTACCCGCGCAAAACTCTGCTGCGCATGGGAGTGCCCGATATCCAGGCTATTGCGCGCGCGCCCGGGGACTGGGAAAAGCTGAGAGCCCGGATAGCCGCCTCCGAGACGCTGCTGATAGAGGGACGGCACGTCCGCGCGGACGGCAGTTCATTTCCTGTAGAGGTAGGCATAAACCGCGCGGAGATCGAGGGACGGGAATATGTTTTAGCCTCAGCCCGCGATATTACGGAGCGCAAGAAAATGGAAGAGGCCCTTAAGGAAGTCGACACGCTGCGCGGCCTTATCCCGATGTGCGCCAAATGCAAAAAAATACGCGACGACAAGGGCTTCTGGGAGAAAGTCGAAGTTTATCTGGAAAAGCACTCCGGAGCCCGCTTTACGCACGGCCTCTGCAAAGAGTGCATGAATGAACTTTACGGAAAAGAAAGCTGGTTCAAAGACGCGGAAAAGTAGGGCCCCTGCGCGGCGGAATGGGCAACCCCATGATAGGCCCGGACCCTTGCTAAAACCGGAAGCCTCTTAAAGTTTATTCAGTCTCCGGCAGGCTACCAGGTCGGCGCCAAGGCCCAGAAAATCGGGAGCGATCACGGCCCCGGCCTTTACGGGGGTGGTCACGGTTATCAGCTTCACGGCGTCCATGGCCGCGAAAAGTTTCCCCTTCGGGATGGGCTTCGAGCTGCGCACCGGCAGCATTTTAAGCTCAAGCCCGCGCGTCAGAACGGAAGTAGTGAGCGTGCGCACGGGGGCCTCGATCTCCTGCCGGGCGTAGGTTATGCCGCGCTTACATTCATTGCCCTCTACGCTTATCAGCCTGGAGCCGTCGGTCTCCAGCTCGAGCCGGCAGCCCTTCGGACATTCGATGCAGGTCATCAGGCGGCTCATTTCAGGCTCCCCAGGTACTCCGCCGCCATTTTCCCGGCCAGCCCGCTGTCGCGGGTGACCCAGTCCACCAGATCGTAAACTTTACAGGCGTTGCCGCAGGCGAAAACGCCCGGCACGGAGGTAAGGTTCACCTCCGGCGCTACCGGCGTATTGGTTTTGCGGTCTATCTCCGCGCCGGCCATCTCAAGCAGCTCGTTCTCGGGAATGAGCCCGACTGAAACCAGCACGGTGTCGCAGGCTATTTCAAAACCCGTGCCGGGAATGTCTTTAAGCTCTTCGTCCACTTTTACCACGAGCACCTTTTCAACGCGGTCGCGGCCGTGTATCATCGAAACGCGGTGCTGCAGATAAAGCGGAATGCCGAAATCCTCGAGGCACTGCACCACGTTGCGCACCAGGCCGCGGCTGGTCTTCTGTATCTCTATCACCGCTTTTACAGCTATGCCTTCCAGCGCCATGCGCCGCGCCATTATCAGGCCTATATCGCCGGAGCCCACGATCACGGCTTCCCTGCCCGGAAGCCAGCCCTCCATGTTGACCATTTTCTGCGCCAGGCCGGCGGGGTAAATTCCCGCGGGCCGCGTGCCCGGCAGCTGGATCATCTCGCGGGTGCGCTCTCGGCAGCCGGTGGCCAGGATAATGGAGCGGGCTTTAACTTCTTCGAGGGCGCCGGGGCGCAGATAGGAAAGCTCTTTATCTTTTGTGAGCTTGACGGCGAACGAGCGCAGGCTGACCTCTATGCCCCCGTCCTCCTCCACCTGCTTCACGAAGCGGTCGGCGTATTCGGGGCCGGTGAGTTCCTCTTTGAAATGGTGCAGGCCGAAGCCCGGGTGTATGCACTGGTTGAGTATGCCGCCCAGGTGCTGATCGCGCTCGAGCAGGAGCACGTCCTCCACGCCGGCGGCGCGCGCGGCCAGAGCCGCCGCCATCCCCGCCGGCCCTCCGCCCACAATAACGAGTTCTCTTTCCTTCATAAATATAACGCGGCCGCGTCGACAGCTTAGTTCCGGCTCAGCGCTGTCCACTGCCCGCTGCGGTAGATGAAAGCGAGCATCTCCGGAGAAAGGTCGCCGAGGAACGTCACCAGGTAATCCCGCCGCTTCGCCGGGGAGGGGGCCAGGCAGCAGTCGCCGGCCTCTATGTCGTAAATGGAGGCCTCCTCTCCGCCGCGCAGTTTTTTATTGATGAATTTGCGGGCTTTGGCCGTGCCGTGGCGCAGATAAATAACGTTCATTTTCTCTCATCCTTTATCAGTTCGGAACCGGGGCCGCGCTTGGTCACCGCGGTGACCGGAAAGCCCAGCTCCTCCTGCATGATCTTCATTATGCGCGTGGTGCAGAAGCCGCCGTGGCAGCGGCCCGCCTGCGCGCGGGTGCGGAATTTAACGCCGTCGAGCGTGCGCGCCCCGCGCTTTAAAGCCTCGCGTATTTCCTGAGCGGAAACCAGTTCGCAGCGGCAGACGATGTCGCCATAGGCCGGGTTCTTCCCGATCAGGCGGCGGGTCTCGTCGAGCGGAACCTGAAAAAGATGGACGGGGCGCGGCCGCAGGCGGTGGAACTCTTCTTTGGGCTCCAGGCCGAGACCGTGCTCTTTAAGGATGCCGGCCACCATCACGGCTATGGCCGGCGCGGAGGTGAGCCCCGGAGACTGGATGCCGGCGGCGTTGATAAGGCCCGGTACGGAATCCTCGTGACGGATGATGAAATCCTTTCCCGACACGGGGCGCAGGCCGGAGAAATAGGCTATTATGTCGCTTTTTGAAATTGAAGGCGCCATGCGGCGCGCGCCGGCCAGCACTTCCGCGAGCCCCTCGTCCGAGGTGGAGAGATCTTCTTTGTCCGGGGTGTCGTGGGCGGTCGGGCCTATCATGGGGTTGCCGTCCGAGGTCTTTATTATCAGGATGCCCTTCGAGGTCTTCGACGGCAACGGAAAAATTATGCGGTTGACGATATGCTCCCGCTTTTTATCGAGCAGGTATTCCTCGCCCTTGCGCGGGGTGATCTTAAAAGTCGGGGCCCCGGCCAGGGCCGAGAGCTCATCCGCGTAAAGCCCGGCGGCGTTCACCAGGAAGCGCGTCCGAAAAACTTCGCCGCCGGCGACCACCTCGAACCCGCCGCCTTCCAGCGGCCGTATGGCGGAGACTTTCCGGGAGGTCTTCAGCTCGGCGCCGTTCTTTACGGCGTTCTCCACCAAAGCGTAGACAAAGCGGTAAGGGCTTATTATACCGGCCGAAGGCACCAGCAGCGCGGCCTTCACTTCGGGACCCAGGTTAGGCTCATTGGCGTTCAGCCAGGCGCGGTCCTTCAACTCCAGGCCCTTCACGCCCAGCTCTTCGCCTTCCTCCCTGATCTTTTCCAGCTCGGGGAGGTCCGCAAGGTCAAAAATAACTATCAGCTGGCCGCACTGCACGAAGTTCAGGCCCAGATCGGCGGCGATCTCCTCACGCATCAGGCGGTTGCCTTCCACGCAAAGCCAGCCTTTTACGGAGGCGGGGGAATTCTGGGTGCCGGCGTGGATGATGCCGCTGTTGGACTTGGAAACGCCGAAAGCGGGCTCCGCTTCCTTTTCAAGGAGGAGGATCCTGAGCTTGTAGCGGGAGAGCTCCCTCGCGATCGCGGCGCCTGTAACTCCCGCGCCCACTATTAACACATCAGCATTCATCGCTTTTATTTTACTATTTTCCGGGACAGGTTATAGCGGCGGGCGGAGGATCCGCGGGAAATTCACCGTTTTTTATTATAAAATGATGAGGCGAAGTCTTTACCCGCGGCGATACCGGCAGACCGCCGATATGGCGGAAATTTTCCCTGGTTCTGGAGGAGCGATGACATCTGAAGGCGAAAAGCTGAGCGTACTGCTTGTTGAAGACAACGAAGACGACATCCTTATCTCCCGGCAGGCTTTCAAGGAATTCAAGTTCATCTCCGCCGTGCATATCGCCAGGGACGGCCAGGAGGCCCTTGACCTGCTTTCGGGCTCGGGCAGCCGTGCAGGGCAGAAGCCGCTGCGCCCGTCCATAATACTGCTGGACATCACTCTGCCGCTGATGGACGGCATAGCGCTGCTGAAGCGCCTCAAGGCGGACCCGCTGCTCCGGCGGATACCGGTGGTGATGCTCACCACCTCGTCCCGGCGCGAGGATATCGCGCGCAGCTACGAGAACGGGGCCGCTTCCTACATAACCAAGCCCGCCTCGCTGGAGGAATTCCTGGAGCTCGCGCGAAAGTTCGAGCAGTACTGGGTATCGGTTTCGAAACTGGCGCTATAAGAGGTCATATGCCCGACATAAATAAACTGCGCATTCCCGATATAGCCGTGCTTAAATGGCGGAACATCGCCGACCTGCTGGCCCAGATCGCGGGGGTCCCCGCCGCCACCATAAACGTCGTCGAGGACGGGAACATCAGGATCATCGGCACAAGCCAGGGCCCGGACAAACCCTTCAAACAGGGCGACGTTATAAAGATGATACCCGGAGTAAGGACCTACTGCGCGACGGTCATAGAGTCGCAGGAGAAGCTGATAGTGCCCGACGCCGGCAAAAGCTATTTATGGAAGGACAGCGCGGACGCCGGGGCCGGCTACATAGCCTACGCCGGAGTGCCGGTGTTCCAGGCCGACGGCGAGATCTTCGGAAGCATCTGTCTCTACGACCGCAAACAGAACCAGTTCGACGGGGCTATCGTAAGGCTGATGGAGGAGTTCAGCGAGATCATCACCAACCATCTGTCCCTGATAGCGAAGAACATCCAGCTAGAGGAAGCGGCGAAGGAAATGCGCACGCTGCAGGGGCTGATCCCTATTTGCGCGCAGTGCAAGAAGATCCGCGACGACAAGGGCTTCTGGCAGAAGGTGGAAGTCTACCTGGAGGAGCGGTCGAACGCCAGATTCACGCACGGCCTCTGCGACGAGTGCATGCAGCTGCTGTACGGCAAACAGAAGTGGTTCAAGGAAAAAGACAAAAAGGGCTAGAAGAAACCGAGGTGCCCGGCCAGTATTTTAAGGCCTATGGCTATGAGGATGAAGCCTCCCGCCGCCTCCATCTTGTGCTCGAAGAAATGGCCGCCCGTTGAGCCCAGCTTGACCCCGGCCACCGACATCAGGAAGGTCACCAGCCCTATTACCAGCACGGGGGCTATTATCGAAACCCGCAGCATCGAAAAGGTAAGCCCGACGGCCAGCGCGTCTAGGCTGGTGGCGATGGCCAGCACGGTGAGCGTGCCGGTGTTGAAGGGGCAGCTTTTCTCCCCGGCGCATTCTTCCTCCTCCTTCATCCTGAACGCCTCGTAAACCATCTTGCCGCCCACGGCGGAAAGCAGGCCGAAAGCTATCCAGTGGTCCCAGTCCGCGATGAGATTTTTCATGCTCAGGCCGGCCGCCCAGCCCAGTACCGGCATCAGCGCCTGGAAGCCGCCGAAGAAAAGCCCCATCTTGAGCGCGTTCGGAATATGCAGCCGCTTCATGGTCGCGCCGCTCGCCGCCGAAACGGCGAAAGCGTCCATGGAAAGTCCCAGCGCGATGAAAAGTATCTCGATAAGTTTCATGACTGAATTATACAACTAATTTAATTTCGCCTTGCCGTCCCCATGCCGCTTTTAATATATTAAAGGGATGAACCCAATAGGACTTTTGCGCCAATTCATCCAGGGACTTACCAGCGATACCGACCCGCGCCAGATAGGCGCCGGTATAGCCCTCGGCTTTCTTATAGGGCTGATGCCTAAAGCCACGCTGACCGCCCAGCTGCTCATCGTGCTGCTGATGGCGACCCGCGTGAATATCCCGATGGCCCTGCTCTCCGCTGTGGCGGTGAGCCTGCTGAACCCGCTGCTGGACAGGCTCACCGACCCGATAGGCTACGCCCTGCTGACCAGCGAAGCCCTGCGGCCGCTCTGGACGAAGCTTTACAATATTCCCGTGCTGCCCTGGACCGGCTTCAACAACACGGTGGTGCCGGGGGGGCTCGCTCTCGGAGCCGTCCTGCTCGCTCCTGTATATCTCGGCGGAAAGCGCTTCGGGGTTTTCTATAACGAAAAATTCCGCGAACGCGTGATGGGCTCCAAACTGGCGAAAGCCCTCAAAGCCTCCTGGCTGTTCGACTGGTACTTTAAGAGGAGCGTGTAAGATGCGCAAATCATACCTCCTGCCCCGCCTGATACTGCTGGCGTTAGTCTGGGCCTTTTTCTTCTTCGCTTTCGACCCGCTGCTGAAGTGGGGCATGATAAAAGGCCTTGAAAAGGGCGCGAAGGCCAAAGTAGAAATAGCCTCCCTCCGCACGACCTTCCTGCACCCGTCGCTGAGGCTGGGCGGCTTTGCCGTGGCCGACTCGAAAGACGATTACCGCAACCTCGTGGAATTCTCGGAGCTGTCCTTTTCCGCCGAGGGAGCGCCGCTGCTGGAAAAGAAGCTGGTGGTGGAGAACGCCTCGCTCGCGGGGCTGCGCTTCGGCACCACGCGAAAAACCTCGGGGAAACTGCTCTTTATTAGGGAAGAGCCCTCCGAGCTGGTGGAGAGCCTGAAGAAAGAGTCGAAGGATTTCGCGCTGGACCGGGCTTCCGACGTTAAAGCGGAGACGGCTGGCGATTACAAGGTGGATCCGGCCGGGCTCGAATCCGTCAAGCTGGCCAAACAGCTGGAGGAAAGCTGCCGGAAGGATTACGAGGGGCTCGCGGCCCGCGTCGACGCGAAGAAATACCAGGACGGACTGGACGCGCTGAAAGCCCGCTACGAGAAGGCGAAAAGCGAAAAGAACTTCGCCAAGCAGGCCAAAGACTACGCCGAGATAGGAAAAGAGATAAACAAGCTCACCGGCGAATTCAAGAAAGACAAGCAGGAGATAGAGGCCGACGCGGCGAAGCTGAAGGATTCAATCAAGGGGCTGGACGAAGCGCGCAAGAAGGACCTCGCCGCCGTAATGGCCAAAATGAAACTGCCCTCGCTGGACACGCAGTCCATAGCGCGCATGCTGGCCGGTCCCTTGATAGCCGAGAAAACCGCCCTGGCCATGAAATGGCTGACCCTGGCCAAAAAGTATATGCCGGCGAATTCCAAGGGCGTGCTGAAGAACGAAGCGCCGCGCGGCCGCGTGGTCCATTTCCCTAAAGAGAAAAGCTACCCGACGATGCTGGTGCGCAGATTGTCCCTCACCGGCGAGCTCGGCCTGGAGGACCCGCTCTCCTACAGCGGCGTGATAGAAGGCCTTACCACCCAGCCGCAGGTTTACGGGCGGCCCGCCACAGCCCTGATAAAAGGGGCGAAGGGCGCGCGGCGGCTGGACTTAAAATGCTCCGTCGACGCTACCGGAGAGGAGATAAGAACGGAGTCCGCGCTTTCCTATTCCGGAATGCCGGTCGGACAATTAAAGCTGGGCTCCCCGGCCTCTTTTCAGTTGGAAGTGACCGGCGCCACCGGCGCTTTTGACGGCAGCCTTAAGACCGCGGGGGAGAAGCTCGACGGCCGGGCGGCGCTCCGCCTTGCCGGCGCTTCCTTCAGGCCCGACGCCGGGAATATCAAGGCCGCCCCGCTCAGGTCCGCGGTGGAAGCCGCTTTCACCGGACTCTCTTCGGCGCTGATAGAAAGCGACATAACCGGGACCATTAAAAGCCCGAAGCTTTCGATAAAGACCGACCTTGCCGGCGCGCTGTCAAAAGCCTTCGGCGGAGCGCTGGGCGCGGAGGCGAAAAAAGCGCAGGACGAAGCCCGGAAGAAGATCGACGAAGCCCTTAAGCCCTACCGCGATAAGCTCGACGGCCTGACGGCTTCAAAGAAGGCGGAGCTGGACGAAAAGCTCAAAGACGCGGAGGCTAAAGTCACCGGAGGGGGGGACAAGCTGCTGAAAGGCCTCGTCCCGGCAAAGTTCAAGCTTCCTAAATTTAAAATTTAGACACGTTCCATTCGGATTCGTCGTCGTCGGGAGAGGGCGGCGGGGGGCCGGCAGCAGGAGCCTGCGCCGCCGCCCCGCGCTTCCAGCGCCCGGTCCTGTAATAGGCCGCCAGCAGCAGCAGCCCGGCCGTCCAGGCTATTGGAATACCCCACCAGATCCCGTCGGTTCCTATCCTTCCCGATAACCAGGCCGAGACCGGTATGCGGATGCCCCAAAGCGCCAGTATGGTGACGAACATCGGGATGAGGGCGTCCCCGGCGCCGCGCAAAACCCCGGTCAGTACGAACATGCTCGAGAAGACGATATAGAAACCTCCGACGATAAGCAGATAGCGCGTCCCGATGGCCACGACGGCCGGGTCGGAGTTGAACAGCGCTATCAGATGCCACTTGAAGATAACGATAGCCAGGGTCGTGCCGAGCGAGATCGCCCCGGAGATGAGAAGGGCGGCGCGGAGGCCGTGCTTTACCCGGTCCAGCTTGCCGGCGCCGATATTCTGCCCCACGAAGCTGGAGATGGCGGCTGAGAGATTCATGGCCGGCATCACCGCGAAAGTGTCTATGCGCCCGGCGGCGGTGAAGGCGGCGATGGCGTCGGTCCCGAAGCCGTTCACGATCCGGGAAAGCGCCATCATGCCGACGGCCACCAGCACCTGCTGGACCCCGGTAGGCAGGCCTATTGCCAGGCTCTTCCTGAAGATCTCCCGGTCGAACTCCAGCCCTCTTAGGCGGAAAGTCAGCACCGGGTGCGTCCGGTTCAGGTAGACCACCCCCATAAGGAAAGAGGCCGACTGCGCCAGGACCGTGGCCCAGGCCGATCCCGCGATCCCCCATTTAAAGACCAGCACGAACAGCATGACCAGCATCACGTTGAGGAGAGTGGAGATAATAAGGAAGTAAAGCGGGGTTTTGGAATCACCCAGGCCGCGCAGCACGGCGCTTATGGAGTTATAGCCGAACAGAAAAAGTATGCCGGCGAACATGATGCGCAGAAAGATCACGGCCTGCGGCATTATCTCTTCCGGAGTCAGCAGAAAGCGCAGGATGGGCCCGGAAGCGGCCAGGCCGAGGACCGTTGCGGCGAGCGAGGCGAAGAAAAGAAAGATATAAGAAGTGTCTATGGCCCTGCGCACCCGCGCCATGTCCTTTGCGCCGAAATACTGGGAGATAACGATGGAGAAACCCATCGTGACGCCGATGATCAGCGCGGTCATCAGGAATAAGATCGGGAAGCTGGCTCCGACCGCCGCCAGGGCCGATTTCCCTATGGCCCGGCCCACGATGACGCTGTCTATGACGTTATAGGACTGCTGGAACACATTGCCGATAAGCATCGGCACCGTGAAGTCCCAGATAAGGCGCCCCTCCGGGCCGGTAGTAAAATCTTTCATGCGGTCACAATATAATACAAAGTCGCGGAGCGCGCGTCACAAAATTCCTGAAAACGTCCCGCTTTTGGTATCATAGGTGTATTCCGCGCGGAACGCGCCCCGCCAGGGGGGGCTTCAGCCGGAACTTTCCGCCTGAAAGCCAAGGAGCGCACGGTGCAAAATATTTTCGGACTAAAAAAAGCCGTCATAGGAATGATCCACGCGCAGGCCCTGCCGGGCACTCCGCGCTACGCCGGCGACTTCGCCGCGGTCAGGGGAAAAGCGCTGCTCGAGGCGCGGATATACAAAGACGCCGGCGTGGATATGATCGCGGTGGAGAATATGCACGACGTACCCTACCTGAACCGCGGCGCCGGGCACGAAATAACCGCCGCCATGGCCGTCATCGGGAACGAGGTTAAGAACGCGTCCGGCCTGCCCTGCGGCATTCAGATCCTGGCCGGCGGAAATATACAGGCGCTGGCGGCGGCGTCCGCGGCGGGGCTCGATTTCATCAGGGCCGAAGGTTTCGTCTTCGCCCACGTGGCCGACGAGGGGCTCATCGGCTCGGATGCGGGGGAACTGCTGCGCTACCGCAAAAGCATAGGCGCGGAAAAGATCAAAGTTTTCACCGATATCAAAAAGAAGCATTCCTCCCACGCCATAACCGCGGACATCCCGGTCGGCGAAACCGGCAGGGCGGCGGAATTCTTTCTGAGCGACGCCCTGATCGTTACCGGAGAGCGCACGGGGGCGGAGGCTTCCCTTGAGGACATCCGTGCCGTAAAGTCCTCCGTGGCGATACCGGTCCTTGTCGGCTCCGGGGTCACCCTGGAAAATGTCGGCAAATATCTGGAGGCAGCCGACGCGCTTATAGTGGGCTCGCATTTCAAGAAAGACGGCCGGTGGCAGAGCCCGCTGGACGCTAAGCGGGTCGCGGCCTTCATGGAAAAAGTGCGCAGCCTCAGAAAATAAAATGAAAATAGCGGTTTTTGGCGGCTGCAATTTAGACATCACCGCCCGCCCGCGCGGCGCGGCGAGGGCCCGCACCTCTATCGCTTCCGACGTGCGCTTCAGCGCCGGGGGCGTGGGGGCGAACATCGCCGCCAATCTTACGCTGCTCGGGTGCCGGACCACGCTGGTCACGCCGCTGGGGAAAGACCCGTGGGGCGCTTATCTTAAGGCCAATTTGCGCCGGAGGGGCATTGCCGCCAGAACGATCCCTTCCGCGAGGACCGGGGTCTACGTCGCCGCCCTGAAGCCGGATGGCGGACTGCTGACCGGCTTCTGCGACATGGCGGCCGAAGCGGTCACTTCCGGAGACATCGACGGCTTGCGCCTTGATCTCGCGTCGTTCGACGCGGCGGTGATAGACGCGAATTTCAGCGCGGCCACGATCACGCACCTCGCCCGCTTATGCGCGCGGGCCGGGCTCCGGTACGCGCTTGAACCCGTCTCGGACGGAAAATCGCTCCGCCTCGCCGGAGCCCTGGCCGGCTGCGAATTCATCAAACCCAATCTGTCGGAGGCCGGGCTCCTCACCGGCCAGAACCGCGTCTCCGGCGCGCTGGCAAAGAAATGCGCCCGGCTGCTCGCGGGCCGCGGCGCGAAGAACATAGTGGTGTCGCTCGGCTCCGGAGGCATTCATGTTTTGTCCCGCGGAGTTGAAAAACATTTTACCGCGCCAAAGGTCAGGGCGGAAAATGTAACAGGGGCAGGCGACGCGCTTTTCGCCGCCTTCTATTTAGGGCTGCTCAAGGGTTTATCCCCGCGGCGCTGCGCGCTCGCCGGTCTTGCGGCCGCGGCCCTGACCTGCCGAAGCGAAGCCTCTGTCAGCGGGGCCGTTTCGGCCGCCGTTTTTAATGAGCCGCAGGGCGGTCCCGGGAACCTATGAACCTTGAAAGATATTTATTCCTCGGCGAAGAAGTCAGCGCCGCCAGGCGGAACGGGCGGCCGCTTGTCGCGCTGGAGTCCACGATAATCAGCCACGGCATGCCGTATCCCGAGAACGTAAAAACGGCGCTGGCGGTCGAGGACATTGTCCGCGCCCGCGGCGCCGTTCCCGCCACGATCGCCATTCTCGGCGGAAAAATAGTCGCGGGCCTCTCCCCGGCGGAAATTGACGAGCTCGGCAAAACGGGGCAAAGCGCGGCCAAGGTTTCCCGCCGGGACATCCCGGCGGCGCTGGCCGGAAAAAAGCCCGGCGCCACCACGGTAGCGGGGACGATGATAGCGGCGCAGCTCGCGGGCATAGAGGTTTTCGCTACCGGAGGAATAGGGGGGGCGCATCGCGGCGCGCAGCACACCTTCGATATCTCCGCCGATCTTTCGGAGCTCGCGCGCACCAGCGTGGCCGTCGTCTGCGCCGGGGCGAAGGCTATACTGGATATCGGGCTGACGCTGGAAATACTGGAAACGCTGGGCGTGCCGGTAATTTCCTACCGCGCCGACGACTTCCCCGCCTTCTATACAAGATCCTCGGGTTTTAAGACCGGCTGCCGCCTTGACAGCCCCATCGAGATCGCCCGGCTTCTCCGGTGCAAGTGGGACGCGGGGCTGGCGGGAGGCGTTGTGATCGCAAATCCCGTGCCGGCGGAATTCGAGGCCGACCCGGCGATGATAGAAAAGGCTATCTCGCTCGCGCTCGGCGAGGCGGACAAGCTCGGAGTAACCGGCAAGAGGATAACGCCTTACTTGCTTGAAAAGATAGCGCACGCGACCGGCGGAAAATCGCTTGAGACGAATATCGCCCTTATAAAAGCCAATGCCTCTCTGGCGGCGGAGATAGCGTGCGGCTTGGGCGCGTAGAGAGCTCATTTTATGTATTTATTCTTCGACACCGAAACAACCGGGCTTCCGCGGAACTGGAAGGCGCCTATAACCGACCTGGACAACTGGCCCAGGATGATCCAACTGGCTTATCAGCTCTCCGACGGCGGAGGAACAAGGGTTTCCGGCGGAGACTTTATAATCAAGCCGGCCGGCTTTACGATCCCCGCCGAGGCGGCGCGGATACACGGGATAACCACGGAGCGGGCGCAAAAAGAGGGGGAGGACCTGCTGGCCGTCCTGCTGGAATTCCAGGCCGCGGTCGGCCGGGCGGACTATCTGGTCGCGCACAACATGAGTTTCGACGAGAAGATCGTCGGCGCTGAATTCCTGAGGAATAATATGCCGGACAGCCTGCCGGCCAAAAGGAAGATCTGCACTATGCAGAGCGCTACGGATTATTGCGCGCTGCCCGGACCCTACGGCAATAAATGGCCGAAGCTTTCAGAACTTCATGACAAATTGTTCCAAAAAGGTTTTGAAGAGGCGCATAACGCGGCCGCGGATGTCGCCGCGACCATGAAGTGTTTCTGGGAATTAAAACGGCTCGGGGTCATCGAAATTTAGGGCCTATTCCTCCTTAGAACCCGGCCCCGCTGCCGGAAAGTGCTATCCGGTCAGGCGGCCTGTTTTATATACTTACCCTATACTGGCCAGTTGCCCTTATAGGCCTTATGCCCCGGGGAAAGGCGGTCGGAGCAGTTTTTTTTCACCGGCAGAAGCGCATAGTTTATTTTAGGCAGCAAGAGAGAAGTTAAGCAAGGAGACAAAAAATGGACAAATATTTAAATCTCAGCGGCAAGTCCGACGTTACGGAGTATAAGATCATTAAGGATTCCGTCACGATCCGGTTCGCGGATCATTCGGTGTATATCTACAGCAACCAAAGCGCCGGCATGGGCAATGTGAGCAAAATGAAGGCTCTTGCGATCGCGGGGAAGGGCCTGGGCACCTTCATAAACACCACCGTCAAAGAGGGCTTCGCCAGGAAGATCCGGTAAAAGCCGCGGCGCTCAGGAGATGGACAAGACTATCTTCATCTATTGCGACGGCGCCTGCTCGGGCAATCCCGGGCCTGGCGGCTGGGGCGCCGTTATCATTTTTCCGGAGAACCGCGTCAGCGAGTCCGGCGGCGGAGCGCGGCCGACCACGAACAACCGGATGGAGATGCTGGGGGCGATAGCGGCGCTCAGCGCCGTGCAGGACCGGCCCGAGCCGGTCAGGCTCTACACCGATTCCAGCCTGCTGATAAACGGCGTCACCAAATGGCTCGGAGGCTGGAAGCGCAACGGCTGGCTGACGGCGGCCGGCAAGCCTGTGGTCAACCGCGACCTCTGGGAGCGGCTCGACGCCCTCGCCCAGGCCCGCAAAAGACGGCTGGCCTGGAGGCACGTTAAAGGCCATGCCGGCCACGAGATCAACGAGCGCTGCGACGCTATAGCGGTGGCCTTTGCCAAGGGGGCAAAGGCAGGTCTCTACGAAGGCCCCGCAGTCGGCTGCGGCTATTCGCTGCTGGAGCCCGGCTCCGGACAGCTGGCCGGGCCTGAACCGCGGTCTGCCTCACATTTCCCTAAACCGAAAGCCAAAGGCGGCTTTTACCTCAGCCTCGTCGACGGCCGCGTCGAGCGCGACGCCGCCTGGCCCCAGTGCCAGGCGCGCGTGCACGGCGTCTCCGGTGCGCGCTTCAAGAAAGTGGTTTCCGCCGAAGAAGAGCGGGCCGTTCTAAAAGCATGGGAAGCTGACTGATCAACATTTAACCTGAGTCCTGCAGTTTATCATCATTCTCATTATGAGAATCAGGGAGCAGAATTATGCTGCAGGATTCCCCGCGAAGCGGGCGGAGGGCTAAGCGCTATGCGCGCCAGGCCCGACGAGGTGTATACCTCCCGAAGGGCGCCCGCTATGCGGGCGGAAAGTTGCAATTGCAACTTTCAGGTTAAAGATTTATCTGGCAGGGGCCGGGGCGAGAGCCCGGCAGTAGTTTTTGAGGATAAACTCTTCGGAGCCGGGAGTGATCTTGCGGAGCTTGCAGACGGCGGAGGCGGGGGGGCATAACTGCGCGAGCTCGTCGTTGGCCGCCACGTGGCCGGCGCAATTGTCGCAGATCACGGCCAGAGTTTTAAGGACGTGCCTGCGCTTCTCTTCCTGCAGCAGACTCAAAAATTTCTTAACATCGTCTTTCATGCGGCCGGCGAAGGTGCGCGTGGGATAGACCAGGCTGAGGCGCGGCTTGCACAGCTTCGGCCAGGAGTCCGCCACGGCCCCGCCGCCGCCGAAGATGGTCTGTGTGCGGCTTATCACCAGCGCCCTGTCGGCCTTGGGCGCCGGCAGGGAGGGGGAATACTTGCTGTGCGAGGTGAAGCCGCCGTAAAGGTCATAATCGGACATGCAGCCCGAAATATCCGGGTAAACGCGCTCACGCTCAGGGCCGGTTATAAAAGCGCCTTTAGTGTCGCCCTCCCCGACGAAAAAAAAGCCGAGCACGCCCGGGCGCATCAGGCCGGCCATAACCTCGTCCGCGCTAAGGCCGGTGTAGCTTTCCACTTCGGCGTTAGGATACAGCACGGGAAGGCCGCCGGAGAGCATTGACGCAACGTCGCCGCAGGCTTTGGCGCTTATCACATCCTTCATCTTGCCGCCGGGCGAGCAACTGCCCAGGAACACGAGCAGTTTTCCCGAGGCGCAGAAGTTTATGGGGGGGAGCTCGGGAGCCTGTACGCCGAAGGGCTGGAATTCAGCGCGGGCCGTTGAGGCGAGCAGGGCGAGGAGAAGGAATATTTTCATCATTTCTTTATTCCTGACAGCGCGGCGTCCAGGGCGGCTTTAATGGCGGCGGAAGGCGGCGCCAGGGGATTTTCCAGGGCATAGATCCTGCCGTCGTCGCCGGCATCCACCATGGCCGGATCGAAAGGCACGCTGCCGAGGAAAGGCACCCCCATTTCCTCAGCGGCCCGGCGGCCGCCGCCGGTCTTGAAAAGATTTATCTCTTTGTTACAGTGCGGGCAGCAAAAAGAGGTCATATTTTCAAGTATGCCCAGCACGGGGATGCCGACCTGTTTAAGAAAATTCACGGCTTTGCGGGAATCCATGAGGGCCACGGCCTGGCCGGTGGTGACGACCACCGCGCCGGTCATCTCGGGGATAAGCTGGCAGATGGTGAGCGGCTCGTCGCCGGTGCCGGGCGGGGCGTCGATCATCAGTGCGTCGAGGTCGCCCCAGTTCACGTCGGAAAGGAACTGCCTGAGGACGGAGAGCTTGAGGGGGCCGCGCCAGATCACCGGAGCGTCGCCGGCTTTCATTATGGAGCCCATGGAAAGGATCTTAAGGTTAGGCGCCGCTTCCAGCGGGTCTATGAATTTCCCGTCTGAAACGTGAGCCCTGCCTTCCTGGCCGGTCATGCGGGCGACGGAGGGGCCATGGATATCTATGTCGAGCAGGCCGGTTTTTAGCCCGCGGGCGGCGAGAAGGCCGGCGAAATTGACGGCGATGGTGCTTTTGCCGACGCCGCCTTTGTTGCTCATGACGAGGATCTTGCGCCCGATGCGGGCCAGGTTCTCCCTGATGAGCGACGCTCTATGGTCAATGTTTACCTTGTGCATAATACCTCGGATTGTGCGCAGTATTTCCGCGCCGCGAACGCGAAGCCGGCTTCACCATTATCATATAAAAATTTTGTTATAATCAGGTGTAGCAATTTCGCGGCCGGAGGAAAGATGAAACCTGTCAAGACTCCACAGCAGGCTATTGAAAGTATAAAAGACGGCGCCTCTATAATGGTGGGCGGCTTTATTTCATGCGGACGGCCGGTGCCCGTCCTGGAAGCCCTCTTTGAAAAGGGCGTGAAGAACCTCACTATTATCTCCAACGACACCGAAAAAGAAGAGACCGGCATCATCAAACTGGTCCGGGCGGGAAGGGTCTCCAAATTTATCGGTTCCTATATCGGGATGAACAGGGTAATAGGCGATAAAATGAATTCCGGCGAGCTGAAAGTAGAGCTGGTGCCGCAGGGAACTTTCGTTGAGCGGATCAGGGCCGCCGGCGCGGGCCTCGGCGGAGTTCTGACGCCCACGGGGCTGGGCACCGCTATACAGCAGGGCAAGGAAGTACTGACCATAGACGGGCACAGGTTCCTGCTTGAAAAACCGCTGAGAGCGGACTTCGCCATCGTCAGGGCGGCCAGGGCCGACAGCTACGGCAACGCCTTCTCGCCGGGCTCCTCGAAGAATTTCAGCCTCGCCATGGCCATGGCGGCGGACTGCGTTATACTTGAAACGGAGGAGATAGTGCCGCCGGGGGAACTTGACCCGGAAAAGGTGACCTTCCCCTGCGTTTTCGTCGATATACTGGTGCCGGTTTCAAAAGCCGCCAAGGGGGACAGCAATGGAAGATAAGAAGAGAGCCCGGATAGCAAAGCGGATAGCGGCGGAATTGCCGGAGAACGCGATCGTGAACCTCGGCATCGGGATCCCCACGCTGGTCACGGATTTTATCCCCGAAGGCAAAGGGATACTTTTACATTCCGAGAACGGCTTCATCGGCCTGGGCCCGGCTCCCGCGCCCGGGAAGGAGGACCCCAGCCTTGTGAACGCCGGCGGCCATCCGGCCACCATCGTCCCTGGAGGCTGCTGTTTCGATTCGTCCATGTCATTCGCTATCATACGCGGAAAGCACCTGGACTTTACGATACTGGGCGCCCTGGAAGTGGACGAGGAAGGCAGCCTCGCCAACTATACCATCCCGGGGAAATTCGTCCCCGGCATCGGCGGCGCCATGGACCTCTCCGTCGGCGCGAAGATCGTGGTGATAGCGATGGAGCATGTGAACAAGCACGGCGCCCCTAAGATAGTCAAGAAGTGCACGCTGCCGCTGACGGCGGCGGGGGAAGTGAACCTTATCGTGACGGACCTTGCCTTTATCAGGGTTACACCGGAGGGGCTGGTGCTGGAAGAGATCGCTGAGGACACGACGGTGGAGGAAGTGATAAGGAACACCGGAGCCAGACTTATAATTGCGGAGAAACTCGGCCGTTTTTAAGTAATTGACTAGTGAAATAGGCTTGTGATAGTATAGCCATGTGCCCGGTCCCGGGTAACCCGAAAAGACGGGGCGCAGGATTCTAACGGAGGTGTCCGGAGTATGAACAAAAAATACAAGATAGCGTGGCTGCCGGGGGACGGCGTGGGCGTGGAAGTGATGGAAGCGGCGAAAATAGTCCTCGACCGCGTTGAGCTTGACGCCGAATACATACACGGCGATATCGGCTGGGAGTTCTGGTGCAAGGAAGGCGATTCTTTCCCGAGCCGGACCATAGACCTGCTCAATAATGTGAACGCCGCCATGTTCGGCGCTATCACCTCGAAACCGGTGAAGGACGCCGAGAAAGAGCTGATCCCCGCGCTGCAGGGCAAAGGCCTGGTTTACCGCTCGCCCATAGTGCGCATGCGCCAGACCTTCGACCTCTACATCTGCCTGCGGCCCTGCAAGGCCTATCCGAAGAACCCGCTTAATTATAAAGAAGGGATAGACATCGTCGTCTTCCGCGAGAACACCGAGGACCTCTACGCGGGCGTGGAATTCAACACCGTCCCGGATAAACTGCGCGACGTGCTTTCAGAACTCTCCCCGGCGTTCAAGGCTTTCAAAGGCCTGAAGAGCGACGAGTACGCTATTTCCTGCAAGATAAACACCAAGAAGGGGTCGGAGCGCATCGTGCGCGCCGCCTTCGAATTCGCCCGCAAGTTCGGCCGCAAGAAGGTCACGGTGGTGCACAAGGCTAATGTCGTGCGCGCCACGGACGGGCTGTTCTTCGAGATGGCGAAAGCCGTGGCGAAGGATTATCCCGAGATCAGGATGGACGACGCGAATATCGACGCCATGACCATGTGGCTGCTCAAGAACCCGTTCAGCTACGACGTCCTGGTGGCGCCGAACCTTTACGGAGACATCATCTCGGACCTGAGCGCGCAGATGGTGGGCGGGCTGGGCTTCGGCTGCTCGGCCAATATCGGCACGAAACTCGGAGTGTTCGAACCCTCCCACGGCTCGGCGCCGAAGTATGCCGGCATGTATAAGGTGAACCCTATAGCCACGATCCTCGCGGGCAAGATGATGCTGGACTGGCTGGGCGAAGCGGCCAAGGCGAAACTTATAGAAGACGCGGTGGCCGAAGTGATAGCGGAAGGCAAAGTGCGCACCTACGATATGGGCGGCTCCGCCACCACTATCGACATGGCAAAAGCTATCGCTGACAAATGCGTGGTAGCAGCGAAATGACCTCGAAAGGACTCCTGCTGCACGAGGTCGGACTGCGGGACGGCCTGCAGATGGAAAGCCAGGTCGTCCCTCTTGAAAAGAAGGCGGCCTGGCTCTCCGGCTTGCTGGAATCCGGCATGGACATTATCCAGGTCGGCTCCTTCGTACATCCCGTGAAAGTTCCGCAGATGGCGGACACCGACGAGCTTTTCCGGCGTTTCACGGCGCACAAAAAGCCCAGGGCGATCCTGTCCGGGCTGGTGCTGAACGAGAAGGGCCTGGAGCGGGGGCTCGCCTGCGGCGTTGAGATGTTCTGCCTGGGCGCCTCCGCCAGCGAAACCCACAGTCTTAAGAACACCGGCATGGGGACCGATGAAGCCGTGACGCGCATTATCGGCGCGGCGAAAGCGGCCGTGGCCGCCGGCAAAAAAGTGCAGCTCTCCGTCCAGTCCGCGTTCGGCTGCGGCTTCGAGGGCCTTATCTCCGAAGAGCGCGTGCTGAAGATAGTCCGCGCCTATGTCGAAGCGGGCCTGCGGAACATCAGCCTTGCCGACACCGCGGGGCACGCCCATCCGGCCCAGGTAGAGCGCCTTTTCGGCGCAGTCCTGGCGCTCGACCCCGGCATTGAATGCGCCTGCCACTTCCACAACACTTACGGCCTGGGCATGGCCAATATGTTCGCGGCCCTTCGGGCGGGGGTGAGTTCGTTCGAGACCTCCTTCGCCGGCCTCGGCGGCTGCCCTTTCACTAAGGTCGCGGCGGGCAACGTGGCCACCGAGGATTTTGTGCATGTCCTCCAACTGGAAGGCCTGCGCAAAGACGTCAGCCTGGACCGCCTGCTTGCGGTAGCCCGGGACGCGGCCGCGCATTTTGAGCGCGACATGCAGGGATTCGTGTACAAGACGGGGCCAATTCGTACCCAAACCGCGGTTTAATTCACTAAGGAGCACACGCGCATGAGCAAACAGATCCTTTCCGGAGTGAGGGTGCTTGACCTTACCAATGTATTGTCGGGGCCTTTCGCCACGCTGCACCTGGCGCTGCT
>CAIQNV010000093.1 GCA_903873295.1 uncultured Elusimicrobia bacterium | reverse complement strand
TATCGACGAATACATCCTCGGCATGAGGAGCGGCTGGAAGAGCTGCGAAGAGGTGGATTCTCTGCCGCCGGTCAACCGCGCCGGGTTTTGCAATATGGAAAACCGGCACGCCATCGCCATGCTGGACTTTGGAAAGATCGTTATAGACGGGGCCGCGGTAAAGACCCGCGCCACCGTGCAGATGATCCTCTCGCACGACGACGACGGCACCTGCAACAGGGCCGACGGGGAAGTGCTGAACAGCATGCACGGCGCCGGCTCGACGGCAAAGGCCTGCATTATGCCTGAGGGTGTGCCCCACGCCATGTTCCCGCTGCAAGATTCGCCCTATGAAAAGCCCTGGGTGCCGCCCCTTTTCAGAGCGGTGGAAGACTTTCTGACCCGTGGGACTTTCGTGCCGGGCTCCGCGGACACGGTTACCGATTGCGCCCTGAGCTGGTAGGCTAAGCCGCAACAAAATCTAGAGAGGTGAATACTATGAAATGGCTAATAACGGCGGCGGTACTAGCGGGGATGTCAGGGGCGTTAAGCGCGGCGGATTTTCAGGACTTTCAGCGGCTGCGCGCTTCCGATATAGGCGTCCAAACCATGGCCGGGGAGCAGATAAACGACCAGTGCTCCATCCCCGCGACCGGCGAAACGGACCCCAGGTTCTTTACGATCGACGAGAAATCCACTGTAATAGAAGAAATAACCGACATGGGGGGGGCCATCCCCGGGTACACCTCAGGCGCCGCCGTGGGCCCTATGATCGGTTTCAACGACACCGTAAAACAGCTTGACGGTGCTATCGGCGCGATCAGTAATATCGTGAACCTGGGTGAAAAGATCTGGACCGTCATCGAGAAGAACCAGCCCGTGGTAGACGTCACCACCAAGTACGCCAACGCCGTCCCCTCCGGCATCACCGCCTGGACCCAGTTGCAGGGCTGGAGCCGACCCGCCACCAAGAAGTACTCCTTCTCCCAGAAGAACGGCTTCGGTTGCGAAGTGGTTAAAGTCATCTACCAGGTGCAATACACCCACAGCGGCAACTTGGACGGCAAAGGCAAGTTCCTCACCGGCGTGAGCATCGAGCCTCTTAGCATAACTGCTGCCTGGGCCTACAAGGTGACCCTGGCCTCCGAAGTGCCGGATTCCACTATCGCCAACGTCGGGACTTCCACGGACCCCGTGGCCTCCATGCAGGTGCAGCTCCGCTGGACCACCCACACCGCCCTGAAGGACATGACTTGCAAGGCGATCTACTACGTGCAGGGCGACGGCCTCCTGCAGGAGCTCGGCACGCCTTTCGAGAACGCCAAGGAGATAAAGGCTTTGCAGGAAATATAAGGCCTGTTTCCGTAAGCTCTTTCCTTAATTTCGCTCTTTCCGCTGCTTAAAAAAAGGCTCCCCGCGCCCGGTTGTCGCCGGGCGCGCAGAGCCAAAAGGGCCAGGCGCCTTTTGCCCTAAAGTTCGGGTGAAGGGCAATATGGGTAAGCTGACAATAAGGACTAAAAACCTATGCGCAAGACGCGGTCGCGGAACCGCGTCTTTATATCCTCCTTGTTCCTACTGGTGATACGGCACTTCACCAAAAAACGGTTTTAATGCAGCCGCGCGACGTAAGCCTAAAAACAAAACGGAGAGGGCTTTTGCCTCAGGCGGAAACCGCGGTGATGCTGTAACCTATACTTGCGGGGTTCGTAATGAAGAAGGGCAGTAACCTCGAAATATTTAAGGAGACAGAAATATTATGAAATGGATAATAACCACAGCGGTAATAGCGGGGCTGTCCGGGATGTTAAGCGCTGCGGATCTCTCTGAACTGCAGCTGCCGCGCGCTTCCGGCCTGACCGGCGCGAAGGAGCAGCTGGCCGGGCTGGCTTCCGTGCCGGCCGGCGGCGTTCCGCTGCCCAAGGACCCGGAGCTTCCCTTCTCCAAGTCTTTCTCTAAGCCGTCCCTGGCCGCCCGTCAGCTCGGCCTGAAGCCGGGGGAAGTGGTGATAACCTTCGACGACGGCCCCTCCGTCTTCACCGCCGCCCTGGCCTCCCACTTAGGCGCCAACGGCGTGCCGGCCGTCTACTTCATGAACTTTAATAACGCCGACGGCCGCTCGCAGGAGTACAAGCTGTCCATGGACAGCCCCGCCGGCCGCGAGGCCGTGCGAACCGTCTGCTCCGCCCCGGGACAGCTCCCGGCCAACCACACCGACAACCACAACATGTCGGACCGCAGCCCGGAAAACCTCGGCAGGACAGCGCGAGCCCTGGAGCAACTTTGCCCGAAGCCCTTCTACTTCTTTCGCCCGCCCGGCGGCAACTGGCAGACCGGCGACGACCTGCGGCTTAACTCCGCCCCCTATCCCGGCCGGCCCGGGGTGACCTTCGGCCAAATGTACGCCGGCCCTGTCCGCTGGGACGTTACCGGTGAGGATTGGCAGGGCTCATGCCAGGGGGATATCCCCGGCTGCCGCGGGAGCTACCTCAGCATGACTATAGGCGACCAGCCCGGGGCCTGCCGCGGCGGTGTGCTGCTGTTCCACGATATTTACCCCAGCACCATGGAGCTGGTTCTGGGCAAGGAGTGGAAGTCCCTGCTGGCGCAGCCCTCGCAGCCGCTCGGCGCCGACGGCCTGATCGCCGAGCTGCGCCGGGCCGGCTGCAGCATAGTCGGCATGGATTCCAACCGGGAGGTTGTGCGCAGCCTGCTGGGGCGCTCGCAGCTGCCGCTGCGCGGCGCCGTCGTGACCGGCGACCTGACCGCGCTCACCGCCGACTCCTTCTACAGCGTGGGAACGCCCGCGGACAGGCGCTGCAACCTGCGCAAAGGCGACGGTTTCGAGTATGTCTATGAGACCGACGCGGAGGCCCGCGTAAAGGTGAAACTTACCAAATGGCTGAAGGCGCCGGCGAAGGGCTGCTCCGCGCTGTTCATGGAAGGGCGGGAAGTCTACCTGCTGCCGGAGGCTTTCGAGTTCAGGTCCTTGCAGCTGTAATACAAAAGCGGTGCCGGGCGCGAGACAGGCGAACCGGCAGATACCAGAGGAGATGAGAATCGGAGGCCGATCGCGTGCTCAATTTCGAAAAAGAGGAAGCGTCCTTAGCGTTCCTGCGCAATTACAGCAAGTAGGCCGGAGATACAAGGAGATTTGAAATGATAAAACTTAAAGCAGTTGTTCTCTTGGCGCTCGGCTTCTGTGCCGCTCCGGCCTCGGCCGGCTCGCCGCAGCGGCTAACCGGCCTTCCAGAAATTATGGAAGCGCTCAGGGCGGGCGGTTCTGTGAGGGCCGTCATCGATTACAAGCAGTGTAAACTGCTGTCGCTGAAAGAATTCAGCCAGACCCCGGCCGGCCAGGACCAGACCGGCGATCCCGCCTGCGAACTGACCATACAGAACAAGCCTCAGACCTGCTACTATGAGGCGCCGGAATCTATGAACGCCGTCGGCGGGATGCAGATAACTACCTGGGAATATTTCGGTCGGGGTTTTATCGGACCCAGGGCTTACCTGGCCGCTTCCGACGCCAGGCTTATCTCTATCCGCGGCTTCGTGCTTAACTACGGCGCCATCAAGATCTACGACGACAATACTGTGACGGTAAAGGTGAATTACCTGAAAACCGCCGACGAGATAGCGCCGGCCGCGCCGGCGGAAACTCCGCTTATGGTTAAAAAAGACCCGGCGGGGATCAGCGGCAAGAAACTGGCGGCGCACGAGTACGTGATCGCCATGGACGAGCAGTTCTCCTGCTCCATCAGCGGCGGAAAGGACGGCAACGGGGCTTCCTTTTTCGCCGCCCCGTAGATCGCGGTTAAATTCAGGAGGTTCTTATGGCGCATGGACTTTTACTTTTTCTGTCGGTCGTTCTGCTAGCGCCGGCCGCCAATGCCGGCGCCCCGGCTCTGGACTCACTGCGCGCGCAGGCGGCCGCCGGCTACGAAGCTGTGCTGCCGGAACTGCCCCGGCCTTATCCGGCCGCGGTTAAAGCGCCGCGGCTGTCAGAGATGGCGCTGGCGCCGGAGGCCGTCAGGGAGGTGCGCCTGCTGGGCCTGCGCTCCCCTTCCGAAATAAAAATGACGATGGACAGGATCCGGCCCGGCTCGCCGCAGGCGGAGCTTCTCCCCGCCCTGAAAACGCAATATGAAGCGTCGCTTAAAGACCTTATCGCGCTGCGGGAGGAGTTCGATAAAGAATTTGTCTGGGGCTCGTCCAGCCCCGGCTTCGACCACCTGGCCGGCAGGATGCGCGAGCTGGTTCTGAAATATAAAGCCGGCAATTGTTCCGAGCAGGCCTTCCTGGCGCAGGCTTACCTGCGCTTAAAAGGCGTAAAGGCCTCGATGGTGGTGCTTCAGACTTTCGACTGGTGGACGATGAAACTGGACCCCGATAAAAATCATGTCTTCACTATTTTCGGCCTGCCGGAAGACGCCAACCCGGCGATACCCGCGCAGTGGGGCCCGGATGCCGTTATAGCCGACCCCTGGGGCAGGCTGGCCGGTCCGGCGCAGGAAAGCCTGCGGTTCATGCTCGACGAGCTCTTTCGCCTGGACCAGACGCATCAGTTGCCCCGCTATTCCGTGCTGGACTACGAGCACCTCACCAAAACCCGGGCGCTGCCCTGAACTCCCTCGGGAGAGGGACAGTGAATAGCCGGCGCCGGCCGGGACCAAGAGAGTATCTGTAAAGCAATTGAGCTGCAGTGCGGCTACAAAAAATAAGGAGGTTCTTTTAAAGAACTTATGAAAAAAACACTACTGATAACGGTCGCTCTGCTGCTGGGCGCCGCGTCCGTTCACGCGGCTGACCCCGGGGCGGGGCAAGCGTGGCGGGTTCCCTCTCCGGAGCTCTATGCCCGGGTGCGGATAGAGAGCACCAGTGTCCGCTGGCTGGCGCAGGTGATAGGCATCGAAGCCGACGAGGCGTCCTGTCTCGGCGGCAACCCCAGGTACCGCTTCCCGGCCGGTACCGGCGTCATGGAGTTCGACCTGCCGGTCAGCGTCACGCAGATCGGCCTCTGCGGCCAGGCCACGGCGATAGGCATGGATTATAAACACATTCCCGTGCGGCTGGAGGCAGGAAAGACCACCGTCATCCGCAACGACGAGGTAGTGCGCGCGCAACAGTTGTCCCGCTTCTCCGTGCCGGATTACGAGCACCTCACCAAAACCCGGCCGCTTCCGGATGCGGCGGCCGCAGATAAATCCGCATCCCGATATGATACTTCAGGCTGCTCGGTTCAGACGAAACGCCAGCAGAAAGGGCCTGTTGCCGCGCTGGTCACGCCTGTTTCCCGCAATAACTGCTGGAACCTGGGAGACGGCGGGGTGTTTGTCGAATACCACTGGACACAGCTCAACAACTCTATCCCTGATAAAACCAATATCGGATTCTGGGTCTCGCTGAATAACTCCGCGCAATACCAGAAAGCGTCGGCGTACAGCTGCAAAGCGGCTCCACAGGCGGGATATAGCCCCGACACCAGCGGAAATATTCATTATGTCTGTGCGGCGTCCGCTCCTTTCCAATTTCGTTCATATCCCCGCCTCCTGGATTTCGCTTATGATCAAAGCGGCGGACGGAACGTGTGGAACATCCAGGTCGCGGTTTCGCTCGATGATGCCGGGAATTGGGACAGTTTGAACGGAAGCAATTATTTCTTCAGCTTCTGAATCCCCGGATGCATATTGCCGCTCCGGTGGCGCGCGCCTTCGACCTGAAAACCCGGAACGAAGCGCGGGGGAGCGGTACTGCGCCGCAGCTCCGCCGGCCGCCCTCTGTGGAGGACGGGCGGCAGATCCCGGCCTGGGCTGCGCTCCCTTCCGAAAGTCCTTGTGGGCACGCGCGGAGAAGTCGCGGCTTTCTACTCCCTGCAGACCGCCCGCCTGCGCCTGGATTCCTCAAGCGGCCTGGACCCGCTGGCCGGCGCATACGACGCGGCCTCCGCCGTTTCCCCGCTTTATAGCTTCGGGCCTAACTCCGGCCTCCGCAGCAACATCTAGCTGGCATTTCCTCCAGAAGAAAAACGGCGATAAAAAAACCGCGCCTGGAAAGCGCGGCTTTTTTCTGCGGGCTGCGGGCCCTGCGGTCAGTTTAAATATTGGGGCGCCGCCGCGGACTTCTTTACCGGGACATAGACGCTGATGCGCGAGCGGACGGAGGGATTCGAAAGGCAGGAGGCCTCGAAGCTCTGGCAGCCGTCCGAGCACAGCCTGTTAGGGGCCACCACTACCTCTATGTGGCCCGCTTTTTTGCTGAAGCCGCAGACGCCGCGCTGATATACCACGATGCCGCCGAGCGGGAGGTCCGCGACTTTGCCGGGGGTTTCCATCCGGACTAGGGAAAGTTGCTTCCTCAGGGCGACGGGATTGGCGTTGGCCCAGGCGGCGAAATCAGCCGCGTGGTTGGGGCCTATGCCCAGTGAAGACCACTGCCACCCTTTGATGATGGAACTCCACTCCATGAAGTTGGCTACGAACTCGTAGCACTTGCCGGAAAAATAGCCTATATTGTTCCTTAAAGCGGTGCGGGCCAGCAGCGAGGCTTTCTTAAGGTCGTAATCTTCAGGCAGCAGGCCGGGTTCAGTCTCCCGGACCGGCTGAGCGGGCTGTGCCGCTGCCGGCTCCTGCCCGGGCTCAGGCTCAACCGGGGTTTGCGCCTCGGGCTCGGTGGACTCCGGGCTCGCGGACTCTGAAAGCGCCGGCTCCGGTTCGGCGGGGGCGGGCGGCTGTTTATCTTCCCGGTCAACATGGAAAGAGTTCAGCCAGCCGTCCTGACTGTAATCTCCTGAAGCCCTGGCGAAGGCGGGGCCCGCATTTAAAACAAGCGCGGAAAACACGATGGTTAATATCAGGTTATTCATAATATTCTCTCGTATGGTTCAGGTTGTCCTCTGGTATATTGTAGGGGACAGGTTGATAAAGGTCAACCAACTAAAGGACTACGGCAAGATAGGCTGAAAGGCCTATATTCTGGCGAGGCTCACGGAGCGGCGCCGCTTGATAAGCCTTCCTCGCATCCTTGCGGAATTTGTAATTTGCGCCGCATATACTTGCGGCGCACGGGATTTATTGATAACCTCTTTATAATGTCAGAGTGGTGTACATAATAGGGGGAATACAATCGGCATTGTTAAGCGGCTTCTGATTTTAGCTCCCCTCCTGGGCGGGCCGCGGCTCCATGCCGCCGAATTCGAGGTGCTTGACAGATTTTCGGTGGACGGCTACTCCGTGCTCAGGGGCTCCGCGGATATCCCGGGCGGCGCCTTTACCGTGGGCGGTTCCACGTTTGTCGTAAAAGGCGGCAATGTCGGCATCGGGACGGCCGCGCCCTATGCGAAACTAAGCGTAAACGGGACGTTTTTGACCGAAACGGGGGGGGCAAATATCCCAAATCTTCTTTTCGGTTCGCCCGGCCTGAACTACGGACAGATCCAGAACGACTCGACCGGAGTCTGGAGCCTGGGCTACGGCGCTACGAATGCTTCAAAAGGCACGCCTGTGGTGTCCTGGAATACCGGCGGCAACGTCGGCATAGGGACTACGGCGCCTGTGACAAAGCTCGATATCGGAGGCGGAGTGAGGATCGCCAATGATGACGGCGTTTGCGACGCGGCGAAAGCAGGCACTATACGCTTTACCGGAACAAGCTTTGAGGGTTGTACCGGCACGGCCTGGAAGATCTTTGAGAACTCGCCTCCCTACTTAACGAGCATAAGTCCCGTCACGGGCGCGATGGGCGGCGGCTATCCTATCACCCTCACGGGGTCGGGGTTCGCCTCTCCGGCTACCGTAACCATAGGGGGAAACTCAGCCGCGGGTGTAGCAGTTGTCAGCGGCCTGACCGTAACTGCCACCGTCCCGGCGCAAACCTCAGGCGGCGCAAAGGATGTTAAGATCACAAATCCGGACGGCTTATCGAGTATCCTTACCGGGGCGTTCACGGTTTCCCCCTCTTTAACAAGTGTAAGCCCCGTCACAGGCGCTATGGGCGGCGGCTATGCGCTCACTCTCACCGGATCGGGGTTCGACACCTCCGCAGGCGTAACCGGCGTAACGATCGGAGGCGTTTCAGCTACGGGCGTTACCGTGGCCAGCGGCGTGACCATCACCGCCACCGTGCCGGCGCAAACCTTCGGCGGCGCTAAGGATGTCCTGGTTACAAATCCGGGCGGGCTGACAAGCACTCTTGCCGGAGCTTTCACGGTTCCCCCCTCTTTAACAAGTATCAGTCCCGTCTCGGGCGCTATGGGCGGCGGCTACGCGATCACTCTTACGGGGTCGGGGTTCGCCCCCTCCGCCGCCGTAACTATCGGCGGAGTTTCGGCCTCGGGCGTTACCGTAGTCAGCGGCGTAAGCATCACCGCCGTAGTTCCGGCCCAATCCTCAGGCGGCCCTAAGAATGTCGTGGCTACAAATCCGGGCGGTCCGGCAAGCACGCTTGCGGGAGCATTTACAGTTCTCCCCTCTTTAACAAGCGTGAGCCCTGTAGCGGGCGCGACGAGAGGCGGATATCCGATCACTCTCAGCGGCTCCGGTTTTGCCGCTAACGCGACGGTAACTATCGGCGGAGTTTCAGCGACGGGCGTAACCGTCGCCAGCGGCGTGACCATCACCGCCACTGTTCCGCTTCAGACTTCGATCGGCGCTCAGAACGTAGTAGTTGCAAATCCGGACGGGCCCACAAGCACGCTTACCGGACAATTCACCGCACAGGGCTCCGGCGAAACTCAGGCAAAGGCGGGGGTGTCGTGCTACGGGATCAAGAAGATAACCGGCGGCTCTTACGGTGACGGCGCCTACTGGATCAATCCGGGCGGCGGCGCGTTTCAGATCTATTGCGATATGACAGCCGACGGGGGCGGCTGGACCTACTTCGCGGGCGTCACCAACGACGGCGCGTTTAGAAATGTCGACGCGGTAACCCCGGGCAATCTGACCTCGGCCGGCGGGACGGGAAAACTAAGCGACACAAATATCAATCTCATCCGCGCGGCCTCCGGCAGCGAGGGCGTGGCCAGGTTTACCTGCGGCGGCAATACGGACTATTTTGACTACCGCAGCGCCGCCTGGTATAGCGTGGCCGGCACCAACCACGCCAACTGCAACGGCTGGGATGTTTACACGCAGCCCTGGGGCACCGCCACCACAGGCGCCTGCGCAACCTATGTGAACCAGTCCGGCCCCTGGTCGTATAACTCCTGGGGTCAGACAATGATCTGGGGCTATGACGGCGGAACGACCGGCTGCTATAACGGTTCCGCGTGGAGTCAGACCGGCACGACCTTTATGAGATGAGCGTCAGTTGCGGGCCTCAGCCGCTTTCACTTTCCTCGCCGGTTTCCTTTGGCGAAACGGCGCTTAACTAAAAAGCGGGTTTAGCGCAGCCGGCCGGCGACGGGATCAGAACTTGCAGAGCTTAAGTATTTTACCCTCTATAAAGAAAAGGTGTGAATCCTCTGTCCGGCCGGTCACGGCATAAAGCTGCGACGCGGAAATATTGTTGGACATCAGCGGGGTCAGGTTGCGCAGATCGCTTTCGTTTATGCGGACGATGCCGCCCCGGTGCCAGAACGTGGGGGCCGCTTTAACCAGCCGCGCGTTGTACTCCGCGATCTTTTTCAGCGATTGGTCCAGGGTGTGCAGCGGCGGGGTTTCCACCATCGCCGAGGCCAGCGGGCAGCGCCAGCGCGCGACCCCGGCCTTCTTGAGCAGCCCGGCTTTCTCCAGCGCGGCCAGGGCTTTCGCGGTCGTCGCCTTGTCCAGCTTAAGCGCTTCCGACAGTTTTCCGGTTTCCCAAACTCCGGTGTCGTTGGACATGGCCAGGAAGCAGAGATAGGTCTCGAAACTTGAAACGATGACCTTGTAATGCTCCGCGGTCAAAAAAAACTTGTTCCCGGCCAGGCTGCGGTTGGCCGCCTTGTCCATGGGCGACATTGACGCCTGGGGTTTCACCGGGGCCAGCGCCGGTTTGAAGACATTTTCGAAAGTTTCCGCGCCGGTCAGCGTCCTGAGCCAGTCGACGGCCAGCTCCGAGGCGGCGCCGCTCTTGAGGGTGAGGCGCAGGGCGACTATCAGCTTGTGCAGCCTTGAGGCCTCAGGCAGGCATTTGCCCTGCTCTATCAGCAGGTAATTGCGGTAGGACATCTTCAGCACGGCCTGGCCCCCGTTGTCGTGGTAGAAGCGGTAGGCCGTCGGAAAGCCGCCGTCGCGGCGCAGTCTGCAAAGTGTCTCTGAGAAAATAGTCGTCATTTAAAGCCCCCCTGGTATATTTGCATTTTTTGAACGCGCCGCCAACCTTTTTTATCTTATGCCCGACCTGCGCCCCGCAGATCCCGGGCTGAAGCGCGGAAGGAACAGCGCCGAAGAGATGTCGCCGCGCCGCCGCGGTCAGGACCGTGAGGGCCGGGAGAAAGTCCTTCCGCCGCAAGAACCGCCAGAAAGATTCCCGTATGCTCATAGTCAGGCTGCCCGAAAAGAGCGGGCATAAAATGTATTATTTTAAGTTTAAGTAAGGCAACCAATTTTTGTATCATGATGGAACACAAGGAAAGGCGTTTTTTTAAATTCAGGCCAGATAGAAATAAAACGCAGGTAAAGAGTAAGCGATTAAGGAGTTTTATGTTTTTATCCTGCTGTTATGTAAAGGCAAACGTCAAACGGCGCTCCACTGCGCAGTCTGTAGCGGCGTGCGCCGTTTTTTTATCGCTGACGGCGGCAGTCCCGGCCCGCGCCATCATGGATGGAGCAGGGCATGATATCTTCCCCATTACTGCCATTTTCAATTCTTCTGTTACGGTTATGTATTTAAATGATGTTAACGCCGGGTTGACCGTCTCGTCCGGGGTGTATATTTCAAACGGGGCGGGAGGGGAGGGGGCAGCGTTGAATGTGGTCGGCAGTTTTAATCTAAGCACCTTAAGCGGAACAGGCTCAATAACCGCGGGAATAAGCGGCAGGGGAGCTAACTATATTCAAAATGCGGAGGCAAATTGGAGAAATTCGTATATAATCCAGAGAGCGGGAACGCAAATCGGGGCTATCGGGACCGACTCGTCACCATCAACTAAACTCCAATTATTTACCGGCGCAACCGCAGTTGACGGCACGGCACGGCTTACTATCGACAGCTCAGGCAACATCGGCATCGGGACGGCTTCGCCCGACAGGCTGCTTGATGTCAGCGGGGGCGCGGTTATCCGTTCCAGTATGGTTGTTACCGGCGCGGGGTTGAGCGGAACCTCACCTGTATTCCAGGTCATCGGCGGGACAATGACCGTCCAATACAGCGGCAATGTCGGCCTAGGGACGACCGGTCCTTTAAGCGCCCTTCATATACAGGCGCCGCGCACACAAGCCTATGCCGTCATTATCGCTACCGGAGCGGCAACCACCCAATATCTGGTGACTGTCGCGACGAACGGCAACGTCGCTATCGGAACCGATGTGGCGACCTCCACTCTTACCGTAAGAGGAACATTTAAATTAGTCGACGGCACGCAGTCCTCAGGCAGAGTACTGACTTCCGACGCGGCCGGCCTGGCAAGCTGGAAGACAGGCTTATCGGGGATGGGTGTCTCAAACGCCGGAGTTTGCACTGTAACTAGCGTCAACCCCACAAATTCCGAAAAAACGTTCACCTGCAGCGGCGTTCCCGCCTCCACTGCTGTGGCCGTTACGTGCAGCGGTTCCACCGCTCTGCAGAGCGCCGATATGGCAATTTATTAATAGTGTCCCATAGTCGTACATGAACCCGGTATTAGGGTAAAATAAGACCCACCAAATCCTGCAAGAAGAGGTGGGTCAAAATGGAAATACGAGTGACACTTGAGTGTGTAATCAGTATACAAGACGGGGAAACCAAT
>CAIQNV010000092.1 GCA_903873295.1 uncultured Elusimicrobia bacterium | reverse complement strand
GGCGGACTCGGAGGATATTGCGGCGGCGTTCAGGCGGCGCGGCTTTGAATTGACCGACGAGATGAAAAGCGCTGACGCGGTGGTGGTTAACACCTGCACCGTGCGGCAGCGCGCGGAGGACAAGGCTATCTCGCAGATAGGCCGCCTCCGTATCTGGAAGGAAAAGCATCCCGCGGGCAAGCTTTTCGTGGTGGGTTGCGCGGCGCAGAAGCTGGGGGGGAAAGAGATAAAGAACCGCTTCCCTTTCGTGGATGAAGTAGTGGGGGCGAAAGCCATCGAGAGCTTCGAGGATTCCCTTATCGCCCAACTCGGGCCTTCGCCTGAAAGCGAAACCACGCATCAGAACCTTTTCCGCTCGCCGCAGACCGCCTACGTGACCATCATGCGCGGCTGTTCACTTAAGTGTTCCTATTGCATTGTGCCGGCCGTGCGCGGCCCGGCCGTGTTCCTTTCAGCCGACGCCATCCTTAAAGACGCCGCGGCCAAGATAAGCTCCGGCGCCAAAGAAATAGTGCTGCTGGGCCAGACCGTCAACGCCTGGCGCGGCGGCAAAACCACGTTCTCCGAACTCTTAAAAAAAGTCCTGGCCCTGCCCGGACTCGAGCGCCTGCGCTTCATGAGCCCTCACCCGCTTTATTTTGAAGACGATTTCACCGCCCTGCTCGCGCGGGAAAAGAAGCTGGCGCACTATATGCATTTGCCGGTGCAGTCCGGCTCGGACCGGATCCTGAAGCTTATGCGCCGCGGCTACACCCGGGGGGAATACCTGGGCCTGCTTGAGAAACTGCGCGCGGCCGCGCCGGACCTGGCGGTCTCCACCGATTTCATCGTGGGCTACCCCGGAGAAACCGACCAGGATTTCCAGGACACGCTGTCGCTGGTGGAGGAAGGGCGGTTCACCATGGCCTACTGCTTCAAATATTCTCCGCGCACGGACAAGCCTGAAATGGCGGCCGATATAAGCGATTCCGTCATGAAGGCCAGGCTTGAAAAGCTGCTGGCGGCCGTCAAAAAGAATTCCCGGCTTGTTTTAAACGAAAGAATTGGTAAAATAGAGGAAGTTCTTTTTGAGACCGAAACTTATGGCCGCGCCTCCGGGAATTTCTCCGTGAGGGTGAAGGCCGGCGGGGCGCCCGGGAAGCTGGCCGAAGTTCTGGTGACCGGGGCCGAGAAAAATACTTTGAACGGAAAGGTACTATTATGAAAAAAAGCAGCAAAGTTCTTCAGGAAAGGCGCCAGCACGTCCGCCTGCCCATACTTCACGGCATACTGGAACCCGTAGAAATTGAATTCTATACCACTAACACCCACGGCCAGTCCGTGCCCCAGCCCGCCATCCTCGCCGATCTCTCCGCCGGCGGCATGCGCCTGATAACCTTTATGCCCCCGCCCCACACAAAGGAGCTCAATATAATATTAAAGCTCAACGGCGTGAAGGAGATGCCGGTGACCGGCAAGATCTCCTGGGTCAAGGACAAGGGCGGCGTCTTCATGAACGGCATTTCTTTCTCTCACATCAGCCACGACGACAAGAAGCGCATAAACGAGATGGCCGAAGACTATTCCGACTGCGACACCCGCGCAGCGCTGAAGCTGCCGGAAGTCTGCGTGGAAACCTGCCGGGCCCACGGCCTGTGCAACAAGCCGCAGAAAGACGATTCGCTGTTCAAGAAGAAGTGACCGAAACCGGACAGCAGGGCGGCCGGGAGGCTTCTGAGCCACTGGCCGCCTTTTATTATCCGCTACCGACAAATGCCCCCGCAATTACTTAAACCTATTACCCTGATGGGGGCGAACGCCTCCGGCAAGACGGAGATAGCCCTTGAGCTGGCCCGCCGCCTCGGCGGGGAAATAATCTCCGCCGATTCAAAGCAGACCTATAAATTCCTCGAAGCCGGCACGGCCAAGCCCCGCGGGGCCTGGACGGAAACCCCGGCCGGCCGGGCTTACCTGGTGGAGGGCATACCCTACCACCTGGTAGACACGCTTGACCCCCGCGCCACCTACGACGCCGGCGCTTTCGTCAAAGAGGCGAAAAAACTTGTCCCCGGCCTGCAGGCCCGCGGCAAAGTTCCAGTGATGGCCGGCGGGACCGGGATGTATATCCAGGCCTTCTGGAACGGCCTGGACGAGCTGCCGCCGGCCGACCCCGTCCTGCGGGAAAAGCTCGCGGCGCTGGCGGCGGCGGCCGGCAAAGAGGCCCTGCACGCCGAGCTGGCCGCCATAGACCCGGCGGCGGCGCTGCGCATCCCTCCGGGCAATATCCAGCGCGTGATGCGGGCGATAGAAATAACCCGCCTGGCCGGCAGGCCGGTCTCCCAGATCTGGTCCGGCAGGTTCTTCAACGCGCTCCCCGCGCATGAAGGCAAGTTCGTTTTCATAAAATGGCAGAAAGACCTGCTGACGGAGCGCGTAAAGCGCCGCACCGCCGGCCGCTTCGACGACTGGGCGCAGGAAACGAGAGCGCTGCTGGAGAAGGGCTACGCCGAGGACTGCCCCGGCCTCAAGACGCTGGGCTATCCGCAGATGCTGGATTATCTCGCGGGCCGCCTCACAAAGCCGGAAGCCGTGCATGCGATAACCGCCGCCTCCATGGCCTACGCCAAGAGGCAGAACACCTGGTTCGCCCGCTACCGCAACGCCGTCCTGCTGGAGCTTAAAAAATTCGAGGATTACGAGCCCGCGGCCCTGGCCGAAAAGATAATAAATTCATGAAAGTAATACTTGTAGCCGCCGAACTTAAAAGGAAGCGCCCGGGCGCGGCCGGCGCGGCCTCGCTCGACGAGCTGTGGCGCCTGGCCGAGACCGCGGGCCTCGAGCCCGTGCAAAAGATAAGCGTGCGCCTGCAGGCCTGGAACCCGGCCACCCTTATCGGCTCCGGCAAGGTGGAGGAATTTAAAGCCCTCGTGAAGGAAACGGGCGCGGGCGCGGTGATCTTCGACGAGGAGCTGGGCTCGGCCCAGCAGCGCAACCTCGAGCGCGCGCTCGGCGTCACCGTGGCGGACAGGCCGCGCCTGATCATAGAGATCTTCGCCCTGCGCGCCCGCACCCGCGAGGGCAAGCTGCAGGCGCGGCTGGCGGGCTTCTCCTACGCGCTGTCCCGGGTGGCCGGGAAGGGCGGCGGCATGGACCAGCAGCACGGCATGATAGGCGGCCGCGGCTCCGGAGAGAAGCAGATAGAATACGAGCGCCGCACGCTGCGCGTTAAGATCTCCGAGCTGGAGCAGGAGATAGAAGGGATAAAGCGCGAGCGCCACACGCAGCGCGCCAGGCGCGACTCCGTGCCCATGCCGCAGGTTTCCATCGTAGGTTACACCAACGCCGGGAAATCCACGCTCCTTAATTACCTTACCGGCAACCGCCACGGCATCTACGCCGACGACAAGCTGTTCGCCACGCTCGACCCCACCACCAAGCGCGTGCGCCTGCCGGCCGGCGGCTGGGCGCTTTTCACCGACACGGTGGGCTTCATACAGAAACTGCCGCACGATCTTATAGCCGCTTTCCGGGCCACGCTTGAGGAGATACGCTACAGCGACCTGATACTGCACGTGCACGATCTCTCCTCGCCCGAGGCGAAGCTGCAGCACGAGGCCGTTAAAACCACGCTTGAAGAGCTGGAGGTAAAGGGCATTCCCGTCATTAACGTCTTCAATAAGGCCGACGCCGTGAAGGACCCCTCGGTCTCGGCCTGGGCCCCGGAGCGCCTGCGCCCCGTGCTGGTTTCCGCGCTTACCGGCGCCGGTGTGGACGGCCTGCTGGCCGCCAGCGAGCGCGTCCTGGCCCGGCGCTGGAAGGAATACGAGCTTACCGTGCCTGCCGGCTCCAAAGGGCTGATAAAAGAAATTTACTCGGCCTGTCTGGTCCAGGAAGCCGCCTACGGCCCCGAAGGGGTGACGCTTAAGTTTAAAGCCACCCCGGAAAACCACTCCCGGCTGAAGAAGAAAGCGGCCAGTAACCAGTAACCGGCAGCCAGCCTCTAGCCCCGCTTTTTTATATAATCTAAGTAATGACCTACACTCACATCGCTCACCTCGGCCTGCTTTTCTTAGCGAGCTACCTGCTGGGCGGCATACCTACCGGGTACATAATAGGCCGCATCAAAGGGATCGATATACGCCAGCACGGCTCCGGGAACCCCGGCACGGCTAACGTTTACCGCACGCTGGGTAAATGGCCCGGCATACTGACCTTTGCAGTGGACTTCCTTAAAGGCTTCGCTCCGGCCATGGTGGCCCTGCATTTTTTCTTCGCCGAAGGCTCCGCGGATTTCAGCAAGGGGCATTGGTGGATACCGGTAGCCGCCGGCGCGCTGGCCATAGCCGGCCATATCTGGACCGTCTTTCTCAGTTTCCACGGCGGCAAAGGGGTAGCCACCGCGGCCGGGGTGTTCATGGCCCTGCTCCCGGTCCCCACGGCCGGAGCCTTCGTGGTTTTCGGTCTGGCCGTGGCGATAACGCACCATATCTCGGTTGGCTCCATGTCGGCGGCGGTGGCGCTGCCGGCGCTGTGCTACTTCCTCACTAACGAGACCCAGCGCCCGTTCACGCTGCTGGCGCTTGCCGTCTGCGTCCTGCTTATTTATACCCATATCGCTAACATCCGCCGCATACTTAAAGGCTCGGAGCTCTCCTTCAAGCACCGCGGCGCCGGCGGCCCGGGCGGAGAAAACAAATGATAAATGACAAAAACCCCGGCGAAGAAGTCGAGGTGCGCATTTACTCCATAGCCACCAGCCTGAGCGAATCCATAATCTTCCTGGACGAGACGGAGGGCACCCGCATACTGCCGATCTGGATAGGCCCTATGGAGGCGCAGGCTATAGCCATCAGGCTTTCCGGCTACCCTTCGCCGCGCCCCATGACGCACGATCTGATCTTCTCGGTCATCAAGACGCTGGGGCTGACGGTGAACCGGGTGACCATAACCGACATCGTGGAGAACACCTATTACGCTCAGCTGCATATTGTGGAGCCGGGCGGCGCCAATTTGCGCCTGGTGGACTCGCGTCCGTCGGACGCGGTGGCCCTGGCGGTGCGCTTCGGCTGCCCCATCTTTATAAACGAAAAAGTTTTTGAAAAGACCCAGGTGCTCAGCAAACCTATAACCGAGGACGAGGTGGTGAAGTTCAAGCACGACCTGAAAAACCTCAAGCCGAACGATATTATAGGCCAGCTGCTGGGCGGCGGCCTGCGGGGCCGCGCTTCCGACGCGGGCGCCGAAGACGAAGAGAAGCAGGAGGGGGAAGAAGAAGATGAACAGACTTGACCTTATCAGGGAGCTCACCAAGCACCTCACCACGGAGAAAGACGCCAAGATGGCCGTCTGCAAGACCTTTGAGATAATGGGCGAAGCCCTGCGCGAGAACCGGAAGGTGGTAATTTCCAACTTCGGGACCTTCAAGGTCAAAGAGCGCCTGCCGCGCCAGATGCGCAATCCCAAGACCAACCAGCGCGTGATGGTGGGGCCGCGAAAGAGCATCCGCTTCAAGCCGTCTAAGAAACTGACTATCGGAATGTAGCGGAGCCGGGAATTGAAGTTTTTGCGATGACCGAAAAGACTTATTTTACGATGGCGGAAGTTTCCGGCAAGGCGCAGGTGCCGGAATACACCGTGCGCTACTGGGAGCAGAAGTTCCGGCTGCTGCGGCCGCTGCGCCTGGCGAGCGGCCACCGCCGCTACACGCGCGCCGACATCGACACGCTGCTGGAAATAAAAGACCTGGTTTTCATAAAGGGCTATTCCCTCGACGGGGCGCGCAAAGCGCTGGCCGCGAAAAAGCGCCAGAAGAAAGCGGTAAAGGCCACCGCGGCGACAGCCACCGCCAAGCACGATCTGCTGGAAGACATAAGAAAAGAGCTGCGCCAGCTTATCAAAGAACTCTAGCCCGGCTCGCGCTTCGCGAGCTAAATTCCTAGTCCCGCTTCCCTTTTTGCTATAATAAATATCTGTTCTCTTTAAGCACGTGTTTTACAGCTTTGTTTAAACTGCGTTACCGGGGCGTGGCTCAATGGTAGAGCGCTCGCTTGGGGTGCGAGAGACTGCGGGTCCGATTCCCGCCGCCCCGATATAGCAGTTCATCCAAGTAAGAACCGACCGAAAGGCCGGTTTTTTTGTTGTAGAATATTTCCAATACCGGGCAAGGAGACTAAGATGAGAAGCAGAACCATACTGACGGCGGTCCTGATGTCGGCGCTTATTTCAGGCGTACCGGCCGCGTGGGCAAAAGAAGCCGCGCCCGCCCTGGCCCCGGCCGCCGGCGCCAATACCATCGCCTTTAAGTTTTATTCTAAAGAAGCCGTTAAGCCCGGGAATATCTTTTTCTCGCCTTACAGCATCCACACCGCTTTCGCCATGGTCTACGAAGGGGCCCGCGGCAAAACCGCGAAGGAGATAGGGGAGGTCTTCTCCTTCCCGGCGAGAACGGCGGACCTGCGGAGCTCGCTGGAGAGCCTTAAGAAAGAGCTGGCCGCCGCCGCAAAAGGCGCGGAGTTCAGCCAGGCGAACTCATTCTGGGCCCAGGAGAATTACAAGTTCCTCCCGGCTTACCTTAAAACCCTGCGCGGCGCTTACGGCGCGGAGGCGCGACAGGTAAACTTCAAAGATAAAGCGGAAGAGGCGCGCGGCGAGATAAACGGCTGGACCGAAACACGGACGAAGGGAAAGATAAAAGATCTTTTCCCCGAAGGAGCGCTCAACCCGCTCAGCCGCCTGGTGCTGGTGAACGCGGTATATTTCAAAGGAACCTGGCAGACGCCTTTCAATAAAGACATGACCTCCGACATGGACTTCACGAACGCGGGCGGGGAGAAAGTCAAAGTAAAAATGATGGCCGCCGCCGGCACCCGCCAGGCGGAATATGCGGAAAATGAAGAGCTCCAGGCCCTGCGCCTGCCCTACAAGGGCGGCGGCCTTTCCATGCTGGTGCTCCTCCCCAGGGAGGGAAAAAGCCTGGCCGACACGGAAAAAGAGCTGAGCGGCGAAAAGCTGGAGTTGCTGCGCAAAAGCCTGACGGAGCAGAAGGTTAAAGTTTTCCTGCCGAAGTTCACTTTTCAATCCGGCTTTGTCCTGAACGACGCGCTGGCCGGGCTGGGCATGCCCGCGGCTTTCACCGATGCGGCGGATTTCTCCGGCATGGACGGGACGACCGGGCTTTATATACAGAAAGCTTACCACAAAGCTTTTGTGGAGGTTAACGAGGAGGGCACCGAAGCCGCCGCCGCCACCGGGATAGCCATGGGCATAAAATCGATGGCCTTCGATTTCGCCCTGTTCCGCGCCAACAGGCCTTTCCTGTTCTTTATCGAGGATCCTAAAACCGGCCTGCTGCTCTTTATGGGCAGGCTGGAAGATCCGTCGCGGCTCTAAACTCCTTATGGAAACAGCGGTACCGGGATATCCTTTAAAAGTCGCGCTTATTTACGGCGCCAAACCCTCCGGGCATTACGCGGCGGCCAGGGCCGTGGCGGAATTTCTGCCGCCGAGCATAATCGAGCCGGTCTTCGTGGACCTCTCCGAAGTGTATCCCGACTTCGGGCCCCTGGTTGCGAAGACTTATCTGCAGCTGCTCAGCAAAACCCCGGCCGTGTGGGATTATGTCTACGATAATGATTTTGTGGCTTTCGCCGCGAGCGCCCTGAGGGAATCCATACTGCCGTTCTCGTCGCAGAAACTGGCGGACCTGCTGCTTAAAAAAAATATCCGCGCGGCGATCTCGACCCAGGCCTTCGCCTCGCTGCTGCTGACGAAGAACAGGCGCCTGGCGCGCCTTCCGCTTTTTTCCGTGCTTACGGATTTCTGCGCCCACGCCTACTGGCCGCCGAAGGGCGTCAGCGCTTATTTTGCGCCTGAAAGGGAAGTTGCCGCGGCGCTGAAGGAAAAAGGCGCCCCGCCGGAAAAGATCTTCCTGACCGGCATTCCCGTGCGCAAGGAGTTCACCGGCCTCCAGCCCGCCAAGGCCGCCGCCCGAAAAGAGCTGGGCTTGGCGCCGCACCTGTTTACCGTGCTGCTGACGGGCGGCAGCCGCGGCCTCGGAGAGCTCTTCTTAGCGGCGCAGGCCATAAAGCCGCTGCTGGGCAGGATACAGGCCGTGGTGCTTTGCGGCAGCAACCGCAGGCTCTGCCGCCAGGCCGAAAGAGAGCTGGATGAGAAAAAACTATTGCGCTTCGTGGACTTCACCGACTCCCCGGCGCTTTATTACGCGGCAGCCGATCTGGTGATCGGCAAGCCGGGCGGCGTAACCCTGGCTGAAACCATGGCCCTGGCAAAGCCTTTCATTATCTACTCGCCGCTGCCCGGCCAGGAAGAGCGGAATTCCGGCTTCCTGCGCCGGCACAAACTGGCCGAGACGGCGGCCTCCCCGGACCAGCTGCCGCCGCTGATAAAAAAATACCTCGCGGCCCCGCAGGCGCTGGAGCTGGCCTCGCGCAGGCTTGCCGGACACGCCCGCCCCCATGCGGCGCGCGACATCGCCGCAAAAATAATCCAGCTCCTCACCGGCAACGGGGGATAAGGGGAAGAGTCGGGAGAGGGGAATTCACCACAGAGACACAGAGAACACGGAGCTTCACGGAGTTTTTTCTCTGTGTTTCTCCGTGTTCTCCGTGTCTCCGTGGTTTTCCTGCCGCTGAATAGTGCGGGTTTTGGTATAATATCAAGGTAGTAAGAACGCGGTTCCTGTTTTCAAAATCGGGGCGTGGCTCAGCTGGTAGAGCGCTCGCTTCGGGTGCGAGAGATCGTGAGTTCAAATCTCACCGCCCCGATTTTAATTTCCTGAAAATAACGTTCGTCCGCCGCCCTCCGGCCCGCCTCCTCATTGCCTTGTCAATACCTCCTTGGCTAGGCCGTATACTTTTTAGTATTATCTAACTGCGGGCAGGGAATAAACTTATGCGTTTAAGTTTCCGGGTTTGCGGCAACGTACAGGGCGTGGGCTACCGCTGGTTCGTAAAAGAGGCGGCGGGGAGACACACCGTCGCGGGCTGGGTGCGCAACGCGCCGGACGGCTCGGTGGAGGGGGAGGCGCAGGGAGGCGTGCCGGCGCTGGACGGCTTCCTTAAGGAAATAAAAACCGGCCACCCCTGGGCCAGGGTCGAGGAAACAGAGACGCAGGAAATGCTGGACAAGGAAAGCTCCGAAAAAGATTTTCACATCAAACCCACGGTTTAAAGAGGGGAACAATGGCTGAAGAAAAAGAAGCGGAAGAGCAGGAAACAGAAGCTCCGGAGAAAGAGGAAAAAGCGAAAGAACCGGAAAAAGAAAAACTGGGCGCGATAAACATCGACTCGACCAACCAGTATATAAGGAAGATCAGCCAGATCGACCACAAGATCTCCCGCGAGGAATCGCACGAGCTGTGGAAGCGCGTAAAGCGCGGCGACCGCCGCGCCAAAGAGCGCATCATGGAGCTGAACCTGAAGCTGGTCATCCCCATCGCCAAGCGCTTCCTTTACCAGGGCGCCGATCTCATGGACCTGGTGGAAGAAGGCAATTTGGGCCTGCTGCACGCCATCGACAAATTCGAGCCCAGTAAGGGCTACCGGTTCTCCACCTACGCCTCCTACTGGGTGGAGCAGTACGTGCGCCGCTCGGTGGAAGAGAATTCAAAGACCATCCGCATCCCGCCGCACGCCTGGACCGCGCTGCGCAAATGGCTGAAGCAGTGGGATAACATGCACGGCAAGCTGGGCCGCGATCCGACGATGGCCGAGATGGCCAAGCATATGCACTGGAACGCCAACCAGGTGCGCACCGCCCTGAACGCCTCCGAGATCGTGACCGGGCTGTCCTCCATGGAAACTCCGCTTTCGAGCAGCGACGGCATGGACGACACCGTGGGCGACACGCTGAAGGACACCGAAGCCGCCTCGCCGGACAACCTCATCTCCATCCTGCGCCTGCACGACGACCTTAAGGACGCGCTGGTGGAAATAGGCGAGCGCGAGCGCATGATAGTGGAGTTCCGCTACGGCCTCACCGGGCAGACCCCGATGACGCTGAACGACATCGGCAAGAAGCTGAGCCTGTCGCGCGAGCGCGTGCGCCAGATCGAGGAGCGGGCCCTGCTGCGCCTGCGCCGCGTGGCCGCCAAGATGGGCCTGATAGAGCTGGGCCGCCGGCCGGACCACACCAACCTGCAGCCCGGCTGGCAGCAGCCCAAGATGAAAACGGACATACTCGGGGACGCCATCCCCACCAAACCTTACGCGCCGCGCGTACAGGTGAAGAGCAAAAAGAAATAGGGGCAAATATGAACCAAGCTATTACAGCCGGGGACCTGGCCGCGAAAATAAAAGCCATCATCAGGGACGTGCCTGATTTTCCCAAGAAGGGAATAATCTTCAAGGACATTACGCCGCTGCTGGCCGATCATGCCGCCTTCAGCGAAATGATAAAGCACTTTGCCGCGCAGTTCAAGAGCGCCGGCATAACCAAAGTACTGGGGATAGAGGCGCGCGGCTTTCTGCTGGCCGCGCCGATAGCCCTTGAGCTTGGCGCCGGCCTGGTGCCGATACGCAAAAAAGGCAAGCTGCCCTACAAAACCGTGGCCGCCTCCTACGCGCTGGAATACGGCTTTGACACGCTTGAGGTCCACGAAGACGCCGTAAAGAGCGGCGAGAAAGTGCTTATAGTCGACGACGTGCTCGCCACCGGCGGCACCGCCGGCGCGGTCTGCTCCCTGGTGGAGAGCCTGGGCGGCGAAGTGGCCGGGATCGCCATGATGATAGAGCTGGAGTTCCTTAACGGCCGCAGCAAACTCGCTGGCCGCAACATCTATTCTTTGATAAAATACTAGTATCGAAGCTGGCGCCATATTTTCAAGTTCCGTAATACCGCTCCGGGTGGTTCAGCGTAGCGCCCAAGCGAAGCGCAGGAAGCAAGCGATGATGGAACGGAGGGCAGAGCCCTCCTTATAAAGCACCCGGGCCCGCACCTTGTAAGGCCCGGCGTTAATCGCCCGAGCGCGCATGCGCGAGGGGTGCGCCAAGGCCCCCGTCGTTCAACGGATAGGACGAGAGTTTCCTAAACTCCAAATAGAGGTTCGATTCCTCTCGGGGGCACCAGATCTTAGTTTAGCCTTTATACTTAGGAGTTATACATTATGCCTTCAGAAACTTGGATAGCCAGCGGAAACGCAGAAGGGGCGCCGGACAAATTCGACCTGATCCTTGGCTGGATAAAGAAGAACCGCGAGACCTTCATCGGCTCGGCGGTCATCCTGCTGGCCGTTGTAGTCTTCTCCGTGTACTTTTTGATCCACTACCGCGGCCTGCGAGATACCGCCTGGAAAAATCTTTTCATGGCCCAGCAGGCAGGCAGCGCCGACCAGGCCCAGCAGCAGCTTACGGCCATAGAAGCCTCTTACGGCAGCACCAGCGCCGCCCCCTATGCCACCTCCACAAAAGGCGACATACTTTTTGCGCAGGGCAGATTTAAGGAAGCCGGCGCGGAATACTCCAAGCTGCTTAACTTAAAAGACCTTGCGCCCTTTGCCTCCTACAATGTGGGCAAATGCAAGGAAGCCGAGGGGGATCTGGCCGGCGCCCAGGTACAGTATTCCGATTTCCTCCTGAAGAACCCTGAGCACTATATGGCCCCCGAGGTTCACGCCTCGCTGGCCCGCGCGCAGGAGCTTTCCGGGGCCAAAGATTTGGCCAAGACCACCTACGAAAAGATAGTCCTGCTCTACCCGGACACCTCCTGGGCAGCCCAGGCGAAGGCGAAACTGGCTCCGCCCGCTCCTCCCTCCCCGGCAAAAAAATAAAGTCCCGCGCCAAGCGCCCTGAAAGCCCGGCCCCATAGTATCTATGGCCGGGTTTTTTGGCGTTATAAAGGTAATAAATACCTTTGTATTGTATTATACGGTTGACAGGCCGAAAACCTTTTTGCAATAATAATATTGCTCTGTAAGGGGGCTTTCCATGCGGATGGGAAGTCGTCAACCCCGGGGATAATAAGGGGGTAGCGGAGCGCCAATTTAAGGCGCTTCTCCCAAGGGAACCCGCAAGGGTTTCAGCTAGGCCGTAGGCCCAAAAGGGGCAGGCCCTAACTGCAAGGTCTAAAACCTCAGCAGGAAGAGCGTGGTAACGCGGCAACTGCCGTGTAACTAAGCCCCGGAAACGGGCTTACGACAAACATAAGGAGAAACATAAATGAAAAAAGTATTAATAGCGCTTCTGGTCCTCACCGCTTGCGGAACATCCGTATTCGCGGGTGGAGAGTGGAAGAAAGATGGCAGCGTCATGCTTGGTATGGGAATGCCCGGCGGCGATGTAGGTAAAACTGTTGACAGCGGAATGGCGTTCGGCCTTGATTACGACGGCTACAAGATCAACGACAACTGGTCAGTCGCCGGAGCTTTCATCTACACCAGCTCCCCCAAGAAATCCGCAACTCTGGTTGATTACACCCTTTCAACCTGGGGCCTTACGCCTTACGCGAAATACTCAAAAGAAGTGGACCTTGGCGGCAAGAAATGCAACGTGTACGGCGCAGCCGGCATCGGTTACTATAGCGTTTCCTTTAAAGAGGAAGGAACCGGCGTTCTTGCCGGGTTAACATCTGATGCGACCGACACCAAGTTCGGTTTCAACCTCGGCGGCGGCATAATGTACCCGATCGCGGACAAGATGCAGCTGGGCCTTGACCTGCGCTACCACATGGTGGCCTCGAACCTGTCCTACTTCGTCCCTGCCGTTAAGTTCACCTACAGCTTCTAATAGACGCTGACAGGAGAAACAAAAAAGAGCCCGTCCGCCGCAAGGCGGGCGGGTTTTTTTTTGTTATAATTGATTTACTGATGTTCAGGCGTCCGAAACCCTTTATTCTTTACCCCTCGCGCTTTACGGCGCTTGCGCTGCTTCTTACCTTTTCCTCCGGCGCCTACGCCACAAAACTGGACCTTTCCTCCAACGTTGAGCTGCGGGCCGGCAATTACCAGCACCTGGTTTACGGCAATACCCGCAACTCGCAGCCTATTTTTTCCGAAAACGCGACCCTCGGCTTCGTGATAAAAAACATTACCCTGGAGAAGGCGGAAGACTCTACGATGGATGTAGGGATAGTGCTGCAGAGCATCGGCCCCGGCGCCTCCTCCTCCGGCACCGTCATCACCTCCCCGCAGTTCACCGACGCCGCGGCGCAGCTGCCGAATATGAACGGCACGCCGTTCATACACTCCGCCTACGTCAGGATCTATAAGTTCCTGCGGCCCAATATAACCGCCACCTTCGGCCGGCAGGACTTTCTGCTCGGCCAGGGCATAACGCTTTCCAGCCAGGATCTGGGCCTGGCCGGAGGCCGCCTGGAAATCGACAATATACTTAACAGGGCGAAGGCGGATCTTTTCGCTTTCCGGCCTTTCAAAACCAATCGTTTTTTTAAGATCTACGGCGGCACCCTCTACTACCCCTCCAACGAAGGCCTCTGGCAGGTCTACCATTTCTGGGAGAAGGACGACGGCTCCGACCCGAACCCGACCGCCAGCGACAACGATATGTTCCACGCCTTGTCAAAAACCAAGAAATTCACCGGCGTGCGCTATTTTCTGAGCCAGAAGCAGCTTACTTTCGACGGCGAGGCGGCGATGCAGCGCGGCACCGCCAAAAAGGCCGGCGGCGGCGCGGGCAAGTACGAGGCTCACGCTTTCATAATTAAAGGCTCCTGGAACCAGGACATATCCTTCTTCGGCCAATCGAAGGTCAGGCTTGCCTACGGCAGGTCCAGCGGCAACTCGGGCTATGATTCAGCCACCGACAAGGCATTTTTTCCGGCTTTCGGCGCCAGGTATAACGGCCTGGAGCGCAAAGGTTACGGCGCGATAGCGGGCGCCAGTCTCTATGATATGGTTAAAACCTCCGGCACCGTCAACGGCCTGCCGTGCGGGGTTTCCGGACTGAATATCATAAATCTGGGAGTGGACCTGCCATATAAAAAGTTATTGATTTCAGCGGATATCTACAAGTTCCGCGCCTCCAAAAACGCGAACGGCGGCTCTCTTCAGATAGCCAGCGAATGGGACCTGAAGGCCTCCTATCCGATGGGGGAAAACATGCAGTTAAGCGCCGTCTACGCTGTTTTCAGCCCGCTGAGCCTCTACCCTCAAAGCAAACAGGCGGGCCTCGCCTATGGGTCAATTTCAGCTAAATTCTAGGCAGGACAAGCTGAACGGCCAGCCAACTGACGGCAGGGAAAAGGGAGCGGGGGGAGGGGGGAAAACCAGGCAGATTTTACCGGCTACAGGCCGGTTTTTTATTGCCCCGGGATAAAGGGGAGGCGGGGGGAAAGCCGTCTCCCCCCGCCCAGCGCCCAGCTACCCAGCCGCCAAGTTGCCAACCGCCCAATTGCCGGTTACCAGTTACCAGCCACCCAGTCGCCAGTTCCCAATTGCCTAGCCCCCAAGCCGACTTAGAGTTATCCACAGGTTATCAACACTGATTGCCATATAGCTGTCATATGATAGCCATATATTGACATATAAAAGGTTATAGGCTAGAATAATGACATAAAGCAAGCCGACAGGCTGCCTGTCAGCCAAATACTGGCAGCCGGGAGCAAAAAAGGCATATACTATGAATTACAAACTCAGGATCAGGCACACCTCGGGAGCGGAATTCGAGGCCGAAGGCCCCGCCGAATTCATTTTAAGCGAGAAAGAAAGCTTCTTAAACAACCTGACAGCGTCAGAAAAAGGCGCCTCCGTACCGGCAAAAACGCAGCCGGAAACAGGCTCCGGCCCGGCCTGGAACGCGCTGGCAGAGACAAAAAACGGGCTGACGATCCTGAAAAACAAGCACCCGGGCGTCAAGGCGGGAGCGGCGGCGCTCCTTCTGCTGGCCGCGGAAAAGCAGCTAAAAGGCAGCAGGGAGATAAGCGCCATAACGCTCTCAAAAGCCGTAAAAACCTCTGGCTACGCACCTGAAAGGCTCGACCGGATACTGACTAAAGCTATAAAGGAAGGCCTTATAAAAGCATCCGGAACGAAGAGAAACAGGACCTATCAGATAACCGACAGGGGCCTGGAAACAGCCTGGCTGGAAGCCAGAAAACTATAGAAAACTAGCCCGGTAGCCGGACCCGAGGCGGCCGGTAGCCAGGAGAGCTGGCTAGCCATGCCAGCCAAAAGCAAGCCTCAAGCCCTCCAGGAGCCTGTCCGACATAAGGTTTTTAAAGCGAAATTGACGGTTTTGAGGCCGAGCCGAAGCGACGCGAAACGAGCAGGATCCAATGAACCTGTAAGTTGAGCGGCGCAAAGGCGCAGGCAAAAAGCGGCAATTGCAGGCAAAATTCCTTATGTCGGACAGGCTCCTAGCCACTAATCACTTGCTTTTTGCCGTCAGTGTGATAATAGGTATCTCGGAAGAGGCCAGCCAGCGCATGGGCGGGCCCCACGTTCCTGTTCCGGAGGTAACGTAAAAAACGGAATTCTTGACGCGGTACAGACCATAAAAATATTTATAGAACATGCGGGTGAAGATGTGGAACGGGAAGATCTGCCCCTCGTGCGTATGGCCGGAGAAGCCCACGTAATCCCCGCTTTCGGCCATCAGCGGATACATCACCGGCTGATGCGTCATAAGGATCGATATCTCCGGGCGGCGATATTTCAATAGTATATCTTTGACGTCTTTTTCAGTCATCTTCTCGGTAAGTATATCGCTGAAACCGATTATGCGGATGCTTGCTCCGCCCTTTGGCACGCTTGGAAAAAGTGCGGGGCTTGCCCCGCCCTTTTGGCCTCGATCCTGAGGTTTATCGGCGTCCGCTGAGCCGGTAATCTTTGCGCCCCGGCCTAAAAGAGCGGGTCCCGCCCCGCCCACGTCCGCGGCTTCGTTCCTCAGAAGCTCTATTCCGAATTTCTTGTAGCAGGCCACGGACTTTTCGTAGCCGAAATAATATTCGTGATTGCCGAGAACACCGTAGATACCCAGCCTAGGCTTGAGTTTGTGGATAAATTCTCCGACCTGTTCGACGCCGGTTTCTGTCAGTCCAGGGTCTACCAGGTCGCCTGTGAACAGCACCAGGTCGGGTTTGGCGGCGGCGACGATGTCTACGGTGTCCGAGAACTGCCGGAGCTTGTACTCGGAGTCCAGGTGAATATCCGAGATCTGGGCGATCCTCAGGCCCTCCATGGCGGCGGGCAGGTTAGGGACCGCGATCGTGAGCTCCTTGGTCCCGGGATCTTTTACGCCGCTGTACAAAGCGTAAGGCAGGATCAGCCCGAGCGCAGCTATGACGATGTAGCGGTAATACTGCAGCCCGGCCGGACTGAGAAAATGTTTCAAGCCGAGCTTGATCAGGTCCGCGAACAGGAATCCCATGCCGGCCAGGAATATTATCCCCATCCAGGAATAGCCCAGTGCATAGAACCAGTCTAGAGCCGGATCGTTAAAGCGATGCCGCATGAACATCGTCAGCGGCGAGAACAGGGCAAGGAGCAGAAAGAGCAGGCGGAGATTGCGGGCGGCCGCGTCGGATAAAGCGAAGCCGCGTGAGAACCAGGAGGCCGAGTATAAGTGAAGGCCGATATACGAAGCCAGAAGCGCCAGGAAAACCGGTAAAAAATGGTAGTTTTTCATAGTTGAAGTCCAACCAGATTATATAAATAACGGAAGGCCATAGGCTAAAGTCTAACAGGATATAAAAAGGGAATACGAGCATTATCACACGAAGGCACAAAGACACGAAGAAGAGGCGGGAAAAGATTAACATGGATATACAGGATGAACAGGATTTCGGATATTAGACCCTATCCTGTATATCCTGCCCATCCACGTGAATCGCAGTTTTTGTTCTTGCTTCGCAGTCCGCTTCGCGGCTTTGTGTGAGAGATCTTTCTGTGACTTTTGTGCCTTATTGTGGCTATTGAGCCCTGCGTAAATAATGTCCGCGCGGGCCGGGCCGATTTTGGAGCGAAACAAGGAACAAAGAGCGCAGCATAGCTGAGCTATGTAAGCGATTTGTGACG
>CAIQNV010000091.1 GCA_903873295.1 uncultured Elusimicrobia bacterium | reverse complement strand
GGTTGCCCTGTAGCCGCTTTGGGGAGGGGGGCCCCGCTTCGGGGGGAACCGCGCAACGGTTCCTGCGCGGCGGAATGGGCAACCCCATGCCCGGCCCGTACCCAGGCAAACCCAGTGTTATTTTTACCCGTACGCTTGCCGTGCTCACGCTCCGGATTTTATATAATGTAGTCATTCCCCCCGTAACCCGGAGACCATGTGAACCAGCCTTCCCAGCCTAAACTTCTGCTTACCAGCGTAATGCGCCCCATCGGGCCCGCTTACGGCGACGCCGAGAGCGTGGGGTATGAACTTCTCCACGCGCAGGTCACGCGTGCCCAGGGCATGTTCAGCCCGCGCGCCGTGCACCGCCAGTTCTCCCTGGATTATATAGCGGAAAATCTCGACAATCCCACGGTAGTCCTTCATTATCCCTCCAGGCGTGAACTTATAAGAGAGCTGAAGAAAGGCTACGATTTCGTCGGCATCTCTTTCATCATGGTCACTTACCACCGCATGAAGGAGCTCTCGGCGCTGGTGCGCAAGCATGCCCCGGCGACCAGGATCATCCTGGGCGGCTTCGGCACCGTGCTGCCCGATGAGGCGCTGCTGCCCTTCGGCGACCATATCTGCCGCGGCGAGGGCGTGGCGTTCGTGCGGGACCTGTTCGGCCAGCCTCCGCTGGCCGAGCATAAACACCCGTTCGTGGAAAGCCATATGAAGGTGTTCTCGAAAACTCTTTCCTATACCGGCATGATCTTCGCCGGGCTCGGCTGCCCCAACGGCTGCGACTTCTGCTCCACCTCCCACTTTTTTAAGCGCCAGCATATCAGGCTGCTCAAGACCGGCGCGGACGTTTACGGCGTGGTCCGGAAGCACCTCGCGGCGAACCCCGACGCCCAGTTCACTATTCTCGACGAGGAGTTCCTGCTGAACCGCGAGCGCGCGCTCGAGTTCCGCGACCTGGTGGTGGCCGGGGGCAGGCCGCTCTCCATCTTCGTTTTCGCCAGCATAAAGGCGCTCAGCCTCTACGAGCCGGAAGAGCTGCTTGAGATGGGCGTGGACGGCGTGTGGATAGGCTATGAGGGCGAGCGTTCCGGCTACGAGAAGCGCGCCGGCAAGTCCGCCGAAGAGATCTTCAAAGGTCTCAAAGAGAACGGCGTGATGATACTGGCTTCCATGATAGTGGGTTTCGACTACCAGACCCCGGAGATCATAAAGGCCGAGCAGAAGAAGCTGATGTCCATGAAGCCCGACCTGTGCCAGTTCATGATCTATAATCCCAATCCCGGCACCCCGCTCTATGAAAAAGTGAAGGCCGGCGGCCTGCTGCGGCAGGAATACGCCTCCAACCCCGCCCGCTACTGGAAATGGGCCAGCGGCTTTAAATCGCTGCTGGAGCACCCGCGCATGACCGCGGATGAAATAGAAAAGATGCAGGACTACTGCTTCAGGACGGACTTCCGCGAGTTGGGCCCGTCCATCTACCGCGTGGCCGAGACCCTGCTTACAGGCTATCTGAAGCATAAGGATTCCGCCAACTCCTTCCTCCGGCTGAAAGCGAAGCGCTATGCCGCCGAGCTTCGCAAGGGCTATCCCGTGTTCCTGACGGGCGAGCTGTTCGGCCCTTCCCTGCGCGCCCGCGCCATAGTTCACCGCCTGAAGAAGCGCGTCTACGCCGTCTTCGGCCGGCCCACGCTGGCCGACAAGGTCATGAGCTGGGCCGCGGTGGCCGCCGCGCTCTGGACTTCCTTCACACTGCGCTTCAACCTTTTCCAGAACCCTCCGCTTACGCGCAAGACCTGGCGCCTGCCGCCGGAGCAGTTCTCTCGCGAATGGCTCGCGCAGCGTATCGCCGCCTATAATGTGCCGCAAAGACTTTCCGTGCTCGTGGAGGAATACGACGGGCGCCGCAACCAGCTGCGCGTGCGCCTGGAAGGCGCCCTGGACCGCTGCCAGGGCGAGAAGCTGGCGGAAGAGCTGCGGGCTTATCTTAAGGAGACGCACGGGAAGCTCGTGCTGGACCTTGAAAGGCTCAAGACCATGGAGAAAGAGGCGGCCTCCGCTTTCAGCCAGCGCCTGAGCGAGTACCGCTCCCGCGTCAGGATCTCAATGCCTAAGAACGCCCCCGCGCACGCCGCGCAGCTGATGCTGCTCGCGGAAATGTTCAAACATTATAAGTGCTGACCTGTTTGGGTATCGGGTCAGTGCTTTGACTTCTCATTTTTCCTGATCCAGGCGAGGAGGTCGGCCTGAAGCCGGCGCCGGCGCTCCGTTATCACCATGATGTGGTCTTCGTCACGATAGCGGAGAACTTCGGCCTTCACGCCCATCGCTTTCATTTTGACGAAGCATTCCAGCGCGTATTCCCGCGGAATGCGCGTGTCCATGTCGCCGTAGATTATAAGCACGGGCCGTTTTCCTGCCGCCGCGGCGAACCGGGAGTCTTCCGCCGCGCCGTCCATGATGGCCGCGATATAAACAAGGCCCCTGAAGGCCGACGCGGTGCGCGCCCACTGGGTCACGCCCGTTCCGCCGTTGGACTCGCCGGCGACATATACCCTGTCAGGGTCAAAACGTGTATCGCTCCTGATGTATCGTTCTACCCAGCGGACCATGTCCGCGCCGGCGGCAGTGTCCCACACGCCGTTTCCCCACGAGGGCATGAGCACGGCGAAACCGTTGGCTTCCGCGAATTCCCGCCAGGCCCAGGGATAGGCTTTCATATTGCCGAGCCACCCGTGCATAAAGACCAGGACAGGCAAGGGGCCTTTCGGCTTTGCGGGTGGAACGTATACATACATGTGCCCGACGGGAGCCAGGCCCAGGAACGTGTCGGCGTAAGCCTCGCCCAGGGCGGAACCGGCCGCTATGAAATCTTTTCTTTGCTCCAATTCGCCGTAGATGGAGTTGAACGCGCGTATATACTCCGTGTTCTGCCGGAATGTCATGGCCCCCCGGAAGCTCCCTTCCTGCGTGAAGGCGATAAGCTTATCAGCGAACGGCATGATAAACCCTCCCAGACGCGCCTGGTCGCCTTCGGAGACGAGCCAGGCCGGCGACCATTTGTTGAAGCGGGCTTTACCTCTGAAGACCGAGCTGAGCCCGGAATCGGGGCCAGGGTCTCCCGAGGGCGCCAGTACAGCGCAGGCGGCAAGGCAGGCGAAGGAGAAACCTGTTGCGCTCATCGCCAACCGGCGCGCCGCCGGTCCGGGAACGCGCGACAAGCGCGCGTTTACCGCCGCCCAGGCGGCGGTGGAAAGCAGGCCGAGGGCGGCCAGCGCGACAAGGCGGGAAATCAGCAGCCGCGCGGAAAAAAGCAGCAGCGCGGCGGCCGCCGCTCCCGCGAGACACCCGGTAAATATCAGCAGGAGGGCGACTCCGGCGACGAGTGAAAAATCTTTCTTAAAAATATTTTTCATAAAAAATAAAAGTTTATTGTAACCGCTTTCGGGTTTGGCATGGCG